>NZ_JALJES010000010.1:0-281342 GCF_023242525.1 Pseudomonas sp. MWU12-2319 | reverse complement strand
GTGCTCAGGAGCGCGGTACCGTTAGCTTTGGGCAAAAGGCAAAAATAGCCGGCTGTCACATACCGTCTCAGAGAGATCAAGCTTCATCAAAGCTGTCTTTCTCAGAATTTATGATAGGTAGCACCACACCCATTTTCGCCGACATAAATTCAGCTTCTTCCTTGCTCATGACCACTTTGAAGCCGTTCCCAATCAAGTCGTTGATATAGATCTTGTTGTACTTGAACCAGTACACGATCAGAACAATGCCGAACGTGGGAACGCTCAAGAACAACATAATCAGAAAGTTCTTCCAATCACCTCGTAATAGCGCAGGAAAGAACCCGAAAAAAAACGTCGTCCAAGAAAAACCTACCGGCGCTTCCTTGAACTGCCCGGTGTGTTCATTCTTCAATTTGATCGTATCCATGCTGCCATCCGTTTCAGTGATTGAAAGGGAGTCAACGTAAGAAAGAAAGCCTAAATTCGTCTGTAGTCCAGATTCCGAAAATCACGCCAGAAACGTCCGGAGAAACGTCCTGATCGCCAGAGTCAGCGGGCGCATTCATCCTGGCGCCCCCTCAAATCGCAGTCACTTAAAGCAGATCGACAACACCTGGCAAGTTGCGACCGCCATAAACTACACGCTCGATCCGCACAGTCTCACCTTCAATAACACGAAAAAGGATGGCGTAATTCCCAACTACCGCCATGCGGGCATCTTGGCCTATATCCGGGCGGAGCTGGTAGATGTACGGGTTGCGTTGGATGTCCGAAAGTTTCCTTCGGATGTCCTGAATAAAGGTCACAGCCCGTACCGGGTTGTCTTGCGCAATAAAATCAGCGACGTCATCCAAATCCCCCTCAATATAACGAGAGAGCTCAAGCTGCATCATTTGCCCACGCCCCTGGCGTCAGCAATGGCCTGATACTTACGTTCCAGGCGGTCAAGAACACTATCAGCGGAGACGCCGGGGGTTTCATCAGCCCGCGCCTCTTGCCAAAGCTGACGTAATTCGTCGACACCTTGCTGGCGCAAGCTGCGCTTGTACGTCCAGTCCCGCAATGCATCGCGAATGACTTCACTGCTTGAGGCATATTCGCCGGTGGCCACCGCGCTACGGACCATGTGGACCATTTCGGGCGGCAACGCAATACTGATTTTTTCGGCCGTGCTCATAGGCTCACCTGTGAAAGGTAGGAATACTTCCTACCACCATAGCAAATCCGAACAGTCGCCACAAACCAGCCCCTGTCTCCCCCTCAACCCAATGCCTGCGCAAAGGCCGCCTCCAAAATTCTACGCACTTGCGACTGAGTATCCTGAAGTGCGTCGGACATGTAGTTCTTGCGCGGCTTGATCCGCCAGTCACCTGCAGCGCGCACTGCCAGAGCTGCAGCCCGGACGCCCTTGCCCCGGCGATTCGACTTGCCCTTGCCCAGCCCTGGGGCCAGGGGTTTCAGGCGCCCTCCCATTTTAACCCCGTAATACAGGTAGGCCGGGTAATACGCCTTCATGGCGCCGGTTTTGTACGGTGCGATTTTGACCAGGAATCCCGACCGGGAGAGCTTGAAGGCGATCGAATTCACCAGCGTCCCGGTTCGACTGACCGGGTAATTATCTTCTCCTCGAGCCAGCGCCAGGTTCACCTGGGCCTGCCTCGCAACAACGCGCCCAGCCTTGCGCATGCCCTCGCGGATCTTCCGCTTGTCGAAGACGTCACGGGTCAAATTGTCGAATCCCTCGATATGCAGATAGCCTTCGAGCGCCACTGAGTTAGCCATAAATGCCTCCAGCCGGTTGTATCAAGCCCAGTTCCTCCACTTCCAACAGCGTGAAGCGTCCGGTACCGTTCATATCGGCGCTGCGCTTGACCCGGTATACCGGCGTATCTGCAATCACCTCATAGAGGTCGGTGCCACCAGGCTCAAGCCGTACATGCACCACTTCATGCGCGTCGGTGATGCCCGGAAAAAGCCTCATTTCGATGCGATGAGTAATCTTGACGTCGGTCTGGATACCCTCGGCGTACACCGCCGTCCCAACGGGCACGATCTTCGCCCAACGGGGCTTGAGCGTTGAGAACTCGGACCCCAAGCCCATATCCGGCGTCGGGACATCCGTGCGCAGACGGATAGCGACACGCCGATTGAGCTCGCCGGCCGCCGGTTCACGGTAGGCCATGCTCAGACTCCCCAACCGATGCGATACGGTGTCAATAGCGCCTGTGACCCCATGGGCAACGCCACGACGGAAGCCGTATTGATGCCGGTCACGGTGTCTTCGCGGTTGGCGTAGAGGTGCCCGAGAATCAACAGGCAAGCCGCCTGTATGGCCGCGCTGATCACCATCGGCGAGCGCCCGGCCGTTCCATCGATAACAGCCTGCTCCAGCGCGGCTTGATCGGCGAAAAAGCGCCTGTTCAGGAACTGAGTGGCGCTGTCCTCGGCGGCCTCCAGCAGGAGTGCAACGTGCCCTCGATCGTCCTCTTCAGCCTTTACATGCTGCATGGCAGTACCCATGTCGATGACGGCCATCAGCGGCGGGGCTCACTGTCAGTGGCCAACCCCTTGGCAATCAACTGAGCGGCTTGGTACCGGGCCGCTTGATAGGGTTTGCCTCCGGCACGCTTCACTTCGCCTTGGTCCAGATAGCTGCGCAGAGGCCAGAGGATGACGCCTCCCTCATCAACAGAGGTGGGTGCCTGGGAAGTCGACTGAATGAGTGAGGACAGCGCGCCCTGATCGTCCGACGCAGATGTCTCCGGCGTCGAGTCCCTGGATTGCGCGGCTGAACCCTTCTGATTTTTACGTGCCATGTTGCCTCTACCTTTTTTGTGCATTGCGTTGCTTCATCGCCATCTTGGTCGAGTCCATCGACAGCCCCATGCCGATGACCGAGCCCGGGGCATAGCCGCGGCGAACCGGCAGCGCGTGATAGCTGATCGGGAGGGTCGCGACCGAGACTTGCAACCGATCAGCCAACCTGTTCCAGGTGATGTCCAGGGCGGCCTCATCGGTACCGCCGCAGGACTCCAGCCGGTCAATCCATTCATCCAGCAACCAAGCCACACCCGCACACTGCCGGAACATCATCATGCCCACATGCCAATGCCGCGGGAGCGTGGTATGGCGTACCAGACCGAGGTCCGACGGCAGCGAGCGCTTGAACAAATCGGGTTTGCGCAGCAGCGCACTGTCCACATCGAGCCAGATGATTTCACCGTGCCGCTCCAGACGATCACGGATGAACCGCGCCTTGAGCTGCGTGTTCTGCATCCAGTCGCCGGTGGTTTCAAGCCGACAGATATCGTGTGCAATACCGTAGTGGTCGCACTCGGCAGCCAGCCGGGCCGCGTGCTGCGGGTACAGCCAGTTGTCGGTGTAGAACGAAATAAGTACAGGCATTCAGGTCACCATCGGGGGCACCCAGGACTCTCCACTTTCCCAAGGGCGCGGGCTGCCATGAAAGCAGACGATCCGGGCGGACTCGGGCACCCGCCCCGTCCCCACCGAGCGGGAGTAGCGACCCTTTTGTGCAACGTCTTTCTTGAAGCTGACCACTGTACCCGGCATGACCTCCTGCCAGCGCTGAGCACCAATGCCGGTGGTACCGATAAAGCCCTGGTCACCGTGCCGGTGCGGCGCTGTGCATTCGCGCATATGCCGCTCGGGATCAAGCATGAACTGGTGCCAGATAGGCGCCTTGACCTCAACCGGAATCGACATCACCGCCGAGGCCGCAGGCGGGTCGTTTTGCGTCTCGCGGTAGAAGTCGGTCAGCATCGTGTATGGCCGAACGGCCAGCAGGTCGCGGATATCTCCGACGATGACCGAGTCCAGGTCGATAAAGAACAGATGTCGGCGACCGAGCGGGCCTTTGGGGTTGAATAGTTCCAGCTTGCTCCACCATTTCGGCCAGCCATACTCCAGCTCAAAGCAATCGACGCCTGCCACGGCAACATCGGTCAGGCAGGCACTGCTGTAGTGCCTGGGGAACTGCCGGTGCAGCCACCGCACATGCTCCGGCGAGTACACGCCGCCGGAGCGCATTACCGTGACAATGACGGGCTGGTTTTTTCGAGCCATTCAAGAAGCTCCATATGCGGGATGCCGCCCATCAGGCCGCAGGAGGTCACGTCGATCTGCTCTCGTGCCGAGGCGAACAGAAGCGGCAAGTGGCTCAGGTTATTGGGATGGCCCCCCTCTATGCGCTCGTCAGCCGTTGCGTCGACCCCGACCAGCGCAACCTGTTTGCAACCCAGGTGGAAAGCCAGGCCCAGCGCGCCGTAGGCGCTGTTGCCGGTATTGATCCGGTTGGGATCAGTGCTCAGTCCAGACACCGCCGACCAGCGCCAAAACCACCATTCAGGACTTCCCGTTGCACTCGGCTCTATCCCTCGCTCGGCATGCCGCTCGAACCGCAGAACATGACCAGGAAGGCCGCGTATTGCTGGAAACGCGACGGCATAGCGCACGCCGTGACGAGATGTCGCCAGCCGCTGGAGATTGGCGGTCGAAGGATCCAGGGTGAAAAACCAATCGGCCCGGGACAACCAGTCGATCGCCCCGTTGACGGCGATGACCAGGACGTCGGCCGGCGGTTCGAAACCACGCGCCGAAGGTCCGGAGGCAACGATGATGCAACGGCTACCGACCATCGAGCGTCACCTGCAGGTCCGCCCTTGGGAAGACGGTCAGTGCCGTTTCCCGAGAACAGTTGATGATGTCGATAGACGGATGGTCCTGACGCAACCGCGCAAACTGCGCCGGCCAAGTAGTGATTCTGTCGGCATTCCCGAGACAGGCCGGATGGTCTCCATGCCAGTGCCGGCGGCCACCGGTGTATTGCAGGTCGTAGCCCAGCAGGATCACTCGGCTTGCACCGCGTTTGATCGCCAGAGCCACCGCGGCGGCGCCGGAGTTGCGGTAATCCTTGATCCGCCAGGGCACCACGTCGTGGGCCGCCTGATTCAGGGCCGCCAGCTCACCGGAAAATCGGCGTTTCACCTCCGGCATATGCTCGTACCACCAGGCACGGTCCATGGCGAACAGCACATCGGCCCACGGTGCCAGGCGAAAACTGGTGTTGGTGCAGATGACTGCCCGGCCTTCGACGCCTGACACCTCGCGCCAGGTTTTGACCGCCGCGCAATCTTCCGCCGTCAAACTGGGTCCGCTGGCGATGCAGACCACCACCGACCAGGATGCAGGAATAGAGTCAGCCATAACGTTTCCACGAGTCGTGCGACCGGATTGCCCGGTCACGCAGGCGAATGCTTGTCATCAGGACTCGGACAGGGATCCGGTGACGAATGCTTCAGGGCGGTACACGGTGAATGCCAGACGCTCTTCGGCGCGGATGGTGATCATGTTGTTTTCGAAGTCCTTGTCGTTCTCGGTGGAGATCAGCACTTCAATGGCCATGCGGTCGAATATCTGCGCCGCCAACTTGAAGGCCCCCACCAGGAAGTCGTCCTGGACGATGGCCTGGGTTTCCACCACCGGCAGGTTCCACAGACGCGCCGCGGTACCTTCTTGCGGCCGACCAATGATGTAGCGATGCTCACCGTCCTTGAGCAGCTCGATCAACGCCCAATCGATGGGATTGAGCACGATGCCCGTCGAGGGGAACTCGGCCAGGGTGGCCTGCAACAGCGCCAGGCGGATACGGTCGATACGTTGCTCGGCGTCGACGACGACCCCAGCCGGTGGGTTGTACGGTTGGGCCTGCGGAATGATGCCGTGCACGTTATTGCCGGTCCCGTTGCCGTACAACAACTGGGCCTCTTCCGCCAGAAGCAACCCATAACGGGCACGTGCGTCAATGAAGCTCTGTAAGGCCGGAGCGTCGTCGAGGATCTGCCGACTACCTTTGAACAGATGGGCGATGGTGCGGACCGCCGCGTTGTCCAACTCGAACTTCAGGTCACTGTAAGGCTTGGCCTGCCCCTCACCCACGACCCCCGCGTTGTTGGTGAACCCCGTTTCGCGGACGTACTCCACCGAGTTGCTACTGGTACTCCCCGGCGCCACTAAATCCCGAATGGTCAAGCGGCGTTGAGGCAGGGCAATAATTCCCGGTTGACGATCCGGGGCCACCAGGGCGCCGGCCGACTCAGGCACCGAGGTAATGGCCGCGCGCGGTACCTCGACACGACGCGAGCCGCGAAACGAACTGGTCACCCCCTCCTCGGTCATTTTCGCCGCCACCAGCTCGCCGGCAGACGGCTGGTGTTCCGGTTCACGGTGCGTGTTCGCCCGGATCAGTTTCTGCTCGGTCTCCAGCAGGCGGGCCTGCAACTCTCCCTGGGTGAGCAACAGTTCGTCGACCTTGGTGCGAGTTTCGGCCTGCATCTCACCGGAAAGCTTGATTTCCTTGGCCGTCTGCTCGGCGTACTGCTTGATCTGGTCGCCGACGGCTTTCAGCTCTTTTTGGGTATCCTGCTGGGCGGCTTCGATTTTTTCGAGATCCAAAGGCATGGCGTTGATCCTTGCTAAATGCAAAAGCCACCTCGCGGGTGGCTTTGAATGGGCGTGAACAGGCGATTAACGCAGAGGGAGAAGCCCCTTAAGCGCGCTGGCCTGCTGTGCGGTTTGTTCGAAAACGGCGGTATCCAGGGCAGCGCCAGGCGTACCCGTCACGACAGCGCGAAGCCTGTCGCCGCCGGTAGCGCGAGGCATACCGGTCTTGATCTCTGCCAGCAGTTTGCGTCGCTCGCTACGGGACATTCCGGATTTCGCCAGCGCGGCATCCAAACGGCGTGCAGCGCGGGCCTGGGACTGGGCGTCATCGTGGCTTTCCTTGATTTCATCAGCCGCGATCAGGCCAGTGGCGAAACCTTTCTCCAGCGCGCTGACACCATTGAGATAGGTTTCAGCATCGAGCAGGGTCTCGACCTCATCCTCCTCCAGCCCGCTGGTATCGGCATAAAGGCCGATCATCGCCCGATCGAACGCCTCCATCTGATCCGCCGCCTCTCGCAAGCCATGGCGGTTCGCGGCCAGCCAGACCCAACAGTTATGGATCATCAGAAAGGCGCTCTTGGCCATCTCACGCTGGATACCCGCCATGGCAATGACCGACGCCGCTGACGCCGCCAGGCCGAGTACCTTGGTGGTGACCCGTTGCGAATGCTCCCGCAGACGGTTGTAGATGGCGATCCCCTCGAACATATCGCCGCCGGGGGAGTTGATGTAAACCGTGACCGCTTTGTCGCCGATAGCCCGTAGAGCCGCATCCACCCGTTTGAGCGTGACGCCTTCGCCCCACCAGTCATCGCCGATGATGCCGTAAACGGTGATCGTCGCCTCATCGCCGTCGACGGCGGCGCGCAGGTCCGGATTCCACATTTCCAAGGCGAGCGGGCTCAGCTCGCAACGAAAATCGCGCTCCTGTGTTGCTTGCATGCTGTTACTCCGGGTTTCTTGTGTCCGGCTGATTGAGCCCGTTCATCAGGGCGTTCCTGGCGGTTTGCATATCGCTGGTTTCGCCGAGACGGTCGATTGGCGACAGATTGGTCTGCACGGTCAGCACATCGGCATTGCCGCCGCGGCGTGGCAGGTTCTCTTTGGCCCGGCATTCGTCGCGGGTCATGATCCCGTTCTGGGTCATCTGGCTGTACCAGGCCGCCCGGCCGGCAGTGTCTGCCTTGAGGAATGCCTCCAGGGAAAACTCTGCATAGTGTCGAACCCGATCCACCGGGCTCAGCAAGCGCTTATTCACGCATTGCTGAATCTGGCTGGTGATTGAGCTGATGCAAAAGGTCAGGAACGCAATCATCTGCTGTTCCAGCCCTGTCCCCCAGTTACTGCCCTTTTCGGTTTTGCCGACCATCCAGGGCGGTACACCGAACCAACGGCAGATTTCCTCAACGCTGAAGGACCTGGACTCCAGCAACTGCGCATCGGCGGGATTGATGCCGATGGTTTCAGGCGTGACGCCTTGCTCCAGCACCGGTGACTTCCCGGCATTCATGGCGCCGGAGACTTGCCGAACATAGTCACGGAACTCATCGCGTTGACCGGGCTTGAGGATGCGATCGACCTTGAAAGCCACCGTTGGCAGCAAACCATTCTTGAAGGTGCCGTTGGCCGCATCATCGGCGGACATGGCCGCGCCAAAGACATCCGCGCCATAACGAATAGCCGACAGACCGACCCGGCCGTCCAGTGAGAACGCCGGGATGTGCAGCATGTCGACGCGCTGGATTTGTCGGCGTGGACCTTTTTTCGGCCGGTACCAGTATTCCAATCGTCCATCGGCGTCCACCACCAGGTCGACCCGCGACGGCAACAGGAAATCCAGGGCAATCACGCGGCCCGCAGAACGATGAATCTCACAGAAGGCATTGCCCCACAACAGCATGGACGCGACCACCGCCTGCCAGAACTGGAAGGCCGTCATGTCCTCGTTGGGGCTGTTGTGGATCACGTCATACAGCGAGAAGCTGCGAGCATCTTCTCGACCACCGTCGCTCATGCGCCGGTAGACACCCAGCGGCAGGCCGGCGACCGATGTGGAAATAATCCGTACACATGACCAGACCGCCGACAGGTGCAGAGCACTGTCAACGGTAACGGTTTTCCCGGAGCTGGATTGGGTACCGAGAAAGCCGCTCCAGAAGCCGCCGTCCGTCAACTTGATGACCGTGCCCAACCATTCCCCAAGAGAGGCCCGTGGCTTTGTCGCCGACCGTACGAGGACCGCGGCTAAGGTTTTACTCACTGGTCAGCCCTTGGCGGATAAAGCCCGCGATAGCAAAAAAAGAGGCCGCCCCAGCCAGCAGCGCCCAGCCAGTGCCTGACAACACGTACACACCGGATATCAGTAAACCGAACCCCAGCAGGGAGCTCCCGATAAAGCTAATCATGGGCATGCTCATACGATGATTGGATTCCTGATAGCGTCCATGAAGTCATCATTACCGCGTGCCTGCGGACTGAGCGAAAGCAGTGATACCGCGTTGAAAGTGGCCATCAGCGGGTCGATCTTGGCGAACCCCGAGGCCTGCTTGGTAATGAGGATCGAATTGCCCCTGGGCTCCACACGCGCGTTACCGCAACACCAGGCCATCATCGGTTGCCCACCATGGATCAAGCCGCCTTCGGCCAACTTTCGCTCGGTGGTCTTGATCGCGCCGCCGAGCTTCCACCCCTGGGAAATACCAATGATCTTGTCCTCCGGTACCCCTGCCTCAATGAGTGCATCGAGAATCGCACCGACACCGGCCGGGTCGATCCCGACCTTATCCAGCAATCCGGACTCCTCCACCTGCGCAGCAAGACGGGCGACCTCGCTAACATCCTCACCAATGGTCTCCACCAAGGTGAGATGACCGTCCCGGGCAAAATCGTGAAAGCGTGCGGCCTCGCTCTTGCGTCGCTCGAGCACCGAGGGATGAGCCCAAGCGTGGGTCCACAGCAACCATTTGCGCGTGCTCCCATCGCGCCCGATGGCGGAGAAGCCCAACAGGTCATCGAGGCCACCCCCATCGATCCCGATATCAATCACTTCGCTCCGTTCAAGCAGGTCTTCAAACGACACACCCTCGGGGATCCCCTGGGCTTGCCAAAATTCAGCACCGGCCCAGCGATCAGACTTCAGGGCCAGGCCGATTTCGACGTTCAGGTGCTTGGCCAGAAAACCCAACATTGACGACTCGCCGGCCTCCTGGGCCTTTTGAAACTCGCGAACGAGAAACGCCGTGTCCACCGACGCCCCCAGGTTGGGGTTGGTGATGTAGAAGTTCTCCGGATTGCGATGCTGCTGGGCCTTGAGCATTTTGTCCGGAAACTCATAGAGCACCGGCAGAAAGCATTTGTCCTCAATGCGCCCGTCGCGCACGCCCCGGGCGTACTGCAACTTGGCCCGAAACACCCCCGCCGGCGGCTCGTCGGACTGGGTCGACAGGAAAATGGTAAAGCCCTCGGGTCGCGAGGCCAGGCCGCCACAGGCTTCGCGCAGCATGTTTTCGGCGTTGGCCTTCTTGCCGAACAGCCACAGTTCGTCAATCAATACGCCCGTGGCCTTTTTGCCACCCACCGTCTCGCTGTCGGCGGCAATGACTTTCAACGTTGCGCCGGTCGTGCGGTGCGTGATCGTTCGGATGTGATCCTGCACATGGAGGAGCGCTGACAGTTCATCGTCAGCTTTCACCATGTCCCGAGCGGGGTAAAAGCTGTTGTTCGCGACCTCGATGGTCGGGGCCAGAATCAGAAATTCAGCCGAAGGCCGCCAGTTCAGGATCAGGGCCGTAAGCATGATGCCGGCCGCCGTGGTGGACTTGGTGTTCTTCTTGCTGATCAGCAGGAAGAACTCGGTGATCAGTCGCCGTCCCGCCTCTTCGTCGTAAGCACCGAAGACCGCCTCGACGAACTGCAGAATCCAGGGGCGACTGACCTCGCCCATGGTAGGGCTGTGCGCCATGTCCACCACACGCAATTCCCGAAACACATCCAGCGCCTGCCTGGCCACACCCGGAAATAGCGGTTCGAACGGAATCAGTGACTGCCCGGCGACGATCCGCTGCTCCCAGTCGGGGCATGCCGTCGACCACTCCATTCATCACCTCTTGATCGGAACCACTTTGCTGGGCTGGGCGCCCTGACCGAAACGGCCACTGGCGGCCGCTTTGGCCGCCGCCTCCTTTTCCTCCTTCTTACCGCCCTCGCCTTTCCTGGCATGTACGAACGGCATCAGGGTCTTCGCCGCTTCGACCCGCAGCTTGGCTTCGGATTTCGTATCGTTCATCACGGCCAGCAGGAAGGCTTTTGGATCGCGGAACATCAACGCCGATTGGATATCGAAACGCGGCTCTTCAGGTTCAGGTTTGGGTAGTTCGCTGGGCGTCGGCGTTTTGTTAAAGCCCCGGCGTTCAAGCTCAGCCTGCACCGCCGGATCCTTGAACAACCGAGAGCCGGCGGCGGATGCCGTCGCCGCGCTGTAACCCGCGGCGATAGCGGCGTCCCGCTTGGAGGCGCCTTGCTCGATGGCCTCAACAAACGCCCGCTTTTTGTTTGTTAAAGCCATTAACAAAAATCCTGAAAGGGGGAAAAAATCTGTCCGTGCGAGGGCGGGCGGTCGCGCAGACGAAAGTCTCTGAAGTTTTGCCCCCCCTACCCCTCAAAAATGATAATGATTCTCGATTTCGAAAATCCTGACCGATCTCGCCCTACCGAACACCCTGCCGTGCCGCCTCGACCTCCTCACGCTGTTTCACTGAGGAGTGGCAGGGAGTACAGAGCGAAACCCACAGGCTTCTATCCCAGAACAGCGCCATGTCACCCCGATGAGGAGTGGAATGGTCAACCACGTTCGCCGCCGTTACCCTCCCTTCTCGCTCGCAGTACGCACACAGAGGATGCGCTTGCAGATGTTCCAGCCGCGCCTTGCGCCAGGCATGGTTGTAACCGCGCTGGTGGGCGTTGCTCTTGTCGTAGCGCCAGGAACCCGGCTCAACAATGCGGATGCGATCATCCTGGGTTTTCACCCGAGTACCGAGCGTATGCAGACGAGCCATTGTCGGCCTCCACGAGGATCATCAATCGACAGGGCGCTTGGGCAATTTGAGATCGACGAGCCGATCTACCAGCCGGGCGATTTTCTTCGTGCCGAGGTATCCCACCCAGACACCCACCGGCAATGCCAGGCTGGACGGCAATTCGAAGTGCTCGAGCAGCGGAATCATGCCGAGGGTCATGCCCGCGCAGAGAGGCCCCTCGAGGAGCCATTCGCGCCAATTGCCACCGCTATGGATAACACGGAGCACTGCCATCCCACAGGACATCAGCACCACGTACAGCGTCGCCTTGTGCTGGCTAAACCATTCAAGCGCCGCCGCCCAGGTGTCGGGGTTTTTCTCGGGCATGTCGCTCATCTCGGGGATTCCTCCCAAGCAGGGAGCTGCAAAAAAGAAAACCCTGCGCGGTGGCAGGGTCTTGAATATGGATGCGAGGGCCGGATACGAACCGACGACCTTCGGGTTATGAGCCCGACGAGCTGGCCTCTGCTCCACCACGCATCAAAAACGAAAAAGCCCGACACAGTGGCCGGGCTTTTTTTGCGGAAAAACCGCAACGTAATGAAAATTTATACGACAGGATCGATCCAGTCAACCAACCTTCCGGTAGACGTTGAGAGCAATCAGAAACGCAGTCCCCCCAGGTTCTGACACTCTTCGGGCATCAGGGCAAAAAAGTCAGATGGTCGACCCACGCTACAGACAGATTCAATCGTTTCTCTGACGGGTTTCAGTCTCTCAACGGACTGTCGCAGATTCGTAATATGGGTATTCGCATTGCCGTAGAACCGACTGTGCACCAATTTCATTGCTGGACCTATACCCTCCTCCCAGTGGTGCACTGTCCACGCAGCGCTATGCATTAAATTCCAGGCTGCCAGCGCCTGGCCGTCATCCAAAGCGAGTACCCCGACGGGCTCCTTGGGTAGATAATCACCTTCTCTGAGTACGTATGCCGCAATAAAATTGCGTGCCGCGTCCAACTGCTCAGCAGGAATATCCTCTGCTGACCGTACTCCGAAAGCCACATGAGTCTGGGACCAGATCTTGGACATTGCACGGCGCCTCGCGGGCATTGGCAACTCTGCCACCTTGCCTTTGATAATCGAACCCAGCATGTGGAAACCGTCGGTCCCGATGGTTTGACCGATCAGGGTACCCATGCGACCCAGACCGTCATGGTAATGGCCGTACTTGTGGATTGCCGGAAGCACTTCGGCGGTGACCCACTTTTTGAAGCGCTTAGCCTCGGCCTTGCGGCTGCGCAGGATTGCCGAATACAGGCCGGACTCGTTGATGACCAACATTTCTTGCTCGCCGCCAGGGGTCACCACAATGTGGAGACCCTTTTCATCCTCGTCGAGATTGCGGGTCATCCTGCTCGCCTCGGTATATGCCAAGGCCGCGGATACATCGCTGCCCACGAACCAAGGTTGATCGTCGATCAACAGGGTGCGGACTTCGCGAGACTCAAATCTGAACGGAATGACACTCGATGCTGCTGTGGTATTCTTGACCATGTGGATGTCCTCAGAAAATGTTCACATCTGAAGCCCTGGCGAATCTCACCTCGCCGGGGCTTCTTCCTTTCAGGCACTGCCTGCTTACCGCCTTTCCTCCTCCGCCAAGAAAACATTCTCCATTGCCGACCATCGGCTGGCTTGCTTCTGCCCAACTCTCAACCTCCAGCCGAAAGCCATCGCCACCAATGCATCACCGTTATGCACAAAACAAATGTATAACGGTGATGCATTGCCGTCAACATCACGGTGATGCATTCTTTTCACAAGGTAAATCGCCTGTCAAAAAAGCACGGAAATCTATGAGTCGCACCGACCCCCAATTCAATCTGCGCATTCCCGAGACCTTAAGGGATCAGGTAGCTGCGGCATCCAAAGAGAACGGCCGATCTGCCACAGCAGAAATTCTTGCGCGCCTCGAGATGAGCTTTTTGAAGGAAAACCCACCCTCAGAATTCATGCCGGCCGAGAAAGTTCGAGAGCTATCAGCTATAGCTCGCCGGCAAATCCCAAGAATGGTAAGAGAGCGGATACTGCGCGATATCACCCGTGCCATTGAGCTAGGCCATGGAAATTCGCACACTACTTTCCGCGATCTAGAACTTGAGCAGATGCCGGAACAGGATTTCACTGCTCTCCTTGATGGGGTGACCGAGGAGCTCAGGATATTGGGCTATCAGGTAGAGTGGGACGGAGGAGAATCCGTCTGGATCACCTTCGATGAGCTAGAAAAGGCAAAGAGCAAAGAGTCTCCACCCGATGTACCAATCTCTAACAACCTGTACAGATAGTGCACCAATTTAAGCCACCCTAAAATAGACAGGCATGATGAGGACACCTCTCAGCACATGGAAACGCATAAAATAATCAACCAGGAATCAAATGAGAGGATATATATTTTTCGCAGCCGCCTTACTAGTCACCTTGCCTGTGGCAGCGGCACCAGAAGATCTTTTTGATACAATGCCAGTATATTCAATTGCTGCGCGCATGCCAGCTTGCAGCAAAACAATTGGAATGCCTGCGGGTATTTTTGGTGACGATGAAAGTAAAAAACCAAATCTAACTAGTCGTGTGAGAAATGACGGCCAAGTGATGATGGTGCGTGACCTAAGGGAAAATGGTGACATTTACATATCGCAATTTTTTCTTGATAAAAAACAGTGCCTGCAAGCAATAGCCGAAGGTGCAGTTTCTACGTATACCCCGTCGCCAAAGTCTAGTAATTGGTGGTACCACTTTGATGGAGAGGTTAAGTGTCTTCCGATTTCTTACACCAGTTCAAAACTCAGGGAGCCAGCAGACTTCGCCCTAAAAGCCAAAAAAAACGGATACCACTATGATGTCGTGAAGTTTTCTGATTCTTATATTCTTGAGGACAAGAACAGGAAAAGCGTTATCTGGTTTCAAAAAGGCCAGGAAAATTGTGAGTCTGTTGCTCGTGACCTTCTAAAAGAGCGAGCTTACTGAGGTTGCCTTCAGCAATGAATATCAGGGCCTGCTTACCACCGCAAGCAAGGCTGTCTCTAGCGATGATTGTGTATCCGCCTGTACTTCACAGAGCGCCAATCCTGTATCGCTGAATTTACAGTGACGGGTGACGGGCAAACGAAACATCAAGCAAAATTCATAGAGATGAGCGCACCAATTTCTGAAGGCTATTGCATTTACAAGTGCTACTTCACCCCGGATTAACTTCCATGAGAAAAGGCACAACTTGAGCTTTGATTTTATCGAAAAAGAAGGACATCTCAAAAGGTTTGTCTGCTGCTAAAGTCCATAGCCGTGTCATGCTATCCAGCGCCTGTTCATGTGACTGTAGTTTTTCATCAGGCCACAACGTCCTCATAACCGCATAGGTTGAACACATTATAGCTTGCAAACTTTCATCCTTCGAGCCTCGACTCTCTAAAAATTTTATTTTTGATATTTTTCCAGATTCCGCCACATCAACAAACACATCCAATTTGGCGCCGCCAAGATTTAACTCTTGGTAAATCACAGCGCCATCGTTAATCATATGCTCAGGTGTCAATTTTGATAAGGAGCACTGCGGGATTTGTTTCAAATACTTAATGACTCCCTCCTTAAACTCTCTTGGTGTGAGATTAAGGCTTTTATCTTTTTGCGGTGTGCCTTGCTCATCCTGATAATCTTCTGGAAGTAGGTAAACAAATTCCTCTTCTTGTTTGGCAGTCGCAGAAAAAGCATGAGTCATTAAGAGAATTGCAACCATTAAACGGGAAAACCCAGGGGAAAATTCAAAAAATATCTTCATCTTGAAGAAACTTGTCGAGACCTCCTTGAACTGCCCTGCGTGTTCGTTCTTCCATCTGATCGTAGCCATGCTGTCATCCGTTTCAGTGTTTGAAAGGATGCCAACATAGGAAAGAAAATCTCAACTCGTCTGTAGTCCTAATTCCGAAAGTCGCACCAGAAATTTCCCTGAATATCACAACCAGCCAACGAACTCGCTTTCGCGCAGAACCAAAATTTGCATCTCTCATCTCGTGCTCACTTCACGCTGTCTGCCACCTCAAGACATCATCCGATCAGCCTGCGGCGTGACTCGAGCACACCATCAATCCAGGCAATACCCGCCTTCCAAAGCTCCCTCGTCTTCCCGTAACCAAAGCCCAGCCTCTTGCCGATAGTCATCAGATCGGCATCACGAGAGGTGTAGTAGTGAATGATCACCTGTCCCGCCTCCGCATAGCGATCACGCAGGCGACCGACCAGGCTATCAATCAGCAGCGCATCATCGTCAGTAATCATTGGCATTGCCAAATCGTTCTCCCGCGACGCGCAACAAGACACGCCCGAGCCCAGCAACACCCAGCGCCCCCAATGCTCCAGCAGATCCTCTACGGTTCGATCCGTGCACTTCATGGTCGTGCGCTCCTCTCAAGCCCAATCATCATGTTCAACCTATGTCCTGACGCCGTTTGGGGCTGGCGGCGTCGAATAGCGTCCTCCTTGGCAATGGAAATTCGGCCGCGCTGAACGCCTGATCCGGTAAGGCCTGCGGGCCTTTTGGCGGTTTTTCGCATCTCGCCTCTGTCTCACCGTGCAACCCGACAAAACCCCGCGCATCCAACCACCCGTGCCAGACCTCCAACGCCTGGCGCTTGAGGCGCTCGGCGGTGGTGTGGATGTACACCTGATCGAGGTTTTTCAGGGCATGGTTGAGCAGCAGCTCGCCCACCAGGTAATCCACGCCCAGGTCGGTCCAAGCCGTGCGCGCCACCTTGCGCAAGTCGTGGCTCGACCATTCGCCGTTCGACAAGCCCCTGAACAGCGTGCTGGCCTGGGTCGCACTGAGGGGCGCTCTCGGGCGACCGGGGAACAGGAAAGGGCCGTCATACCCCGCGGCCTGCTGATGCGCCTGGTACCGCCGCAGCAACGCGCACACCTGAGCGGTCAGTGGCAGGCGGTGCTCGCTCTTGGTCTTGGTGTCCCCCGCCGGAATAAACCAGGTGTGCGCCCGCAGGTCGATGTGCTGCCAACGCGCCACCCGGGTTTCCCCGATCCGCGTGCCGTGACACAGCATCATCACCGCCAGCATCGAGGCGCCGGGGGCGGCTTCAAAACCGTCAGCCAGCCTTGGCAGCAGCGCCTCCAGATCGGTCCCGCGCAACCGGGCCGGCTTGGCCCGGATCCGGGTGTTCACAAAGTCTCCGAATGTCAGCCCCGCCATGGGATTGCTGGCAATCATCGACAGCCGCTGCGCCTGCCGAAACGCCACCGCCAACACGCCATACACCGAGCGCACAAACGACAAGGCATAGCGCTCCTGCATCGGCCAGAGCAGCAAACCGTCCAACGCCGGGCGATCCAGCGCGAGCAACGCCAACGGGCCCAGACGCGGCACCAGATGACACTTGAGCGCCGACCGGGCACTGGCCTTGCGTTTGGCCGATAAAGCCTTGTCCCGGGTCATGCGATCCTGGTACCAGGCCAGCAGGTCACCCACCGTGGCCCAGTGGCTGGCTGTGGAATTCGCCTGGGGATCCGCAGCGCGGCGCGCCAGAATGGCCGGCAGGGTATCCAGCATCCTCCGGGTATTGAGGCCTGGGTAATCCCCCGCCTTGCCCCACTGGCCGGCGACCACCACGTGCCAGGCCCCTCGGCTGCGGTCGACCGTGGAGTAACGGAAACGCAACTCCCGGTACCGAGGATCGCGCAGTTGGCGAACATTGCCACCCTGGTGCCGGCGGATCTCGGCATCGCTCAAGGTGACGTTCAGGGTTTTCGGTACCGGGGCGTCTGGTTCATTTTTCAGTGCGGTATCACTGCTCACAACCGTCCCTCCTTTCGGGCTTGGGCTATCAGGTCAAACTGTCGATTGATACGCTCGGCCAGGTCGCGGCGTTCAGCCTCCACCCGGCGCTGACGCTCCTCCAGGGCCAAGGCCCGTCGCGCCTCCAATTCCACGCTGAGTTGATGTAACCGCTCACGAACTTGGGGCGAGGGACTGGCCGTTGCCCCGGTGATCAGCCCTGCAATGGCCCGGCCATCCTCGGTGATGGGGGTGTGCTCGAGGCGCGCCAACTGGGCGCTGGCAACTTCCGGAGCAATCAATTTCAGCTGCACCGCACGCTCGATCGCCGCCACACCGCGGCTGGGGTCATAGCCCACGGAAACGCTCCAGGCCACTGGCCGAACCTGGCGCCGAGCCTCGTCTACCAGCCGTTCGTAGGCCGACAGAAACGCCATGCGCGCGCCCACCTTGTCGCCCAACTCGAGGATCGGGCGCGCCGCCGGCAGCGCCTGTAGGATTTCCTCGGTCAGCACCACCGTTTCGAATTCATCGAGCGCGACCAACGCGATCGACCAGGCCTCGTTCTTGTCGGGACGCCCATCCGCGGCCTTGAGGTGCTCCAGGATGTCGAACGTCGTCAGCGTCGCGCGACCGCCCCGACGGCATGCCGTCAACGCCGCCTCAATCCGTTCAAGCGGGTGCTCGCTCAAATCGGCAGCCATGATCAGCGCCGTATTCGGGCTGATCGTGGTGCCCATGGCTTCCGCCGTGGCACAGAGCAGGTCGATGATTGCTTCGAGGTGGGACGGGTTAAGCATGGCGGCCACTCCGCTGGCGCAACAGGTCTTTCGCCTGTTCGGCGGCCGACAGATTGCTCTGGGTGTTTTCCATCTGCCGGGCGCTGGTCCCGGTGATGGGCCGGCCGGTGATCCATTGGGTGTGGATGCTCTCGGCCTTGGACAACAGGGTGGTGAGGCTGTGGCACTCACGCAGGTACTGGGCATCGCTGATCACCAGGTAGTACGCGGCCACCTTCGGCGCGGCGTTGACCCCGAGCCGATCCACCAGTTGCCCGAGCAATCCGCCGACCCGAGCGTTCCACACCGGCCAGGTCGAATACCGCTTGCGGTAGGCGAAGGCATAATTCGCCCACACCTTGAACGTCTTGCAGCTCGGATCCCTCGGTCCGGGCATGTCGGGCGGGATCTCGCAGCGCGGTATATCCGAGAGCGACTCGCCCCCCTCGCCGGGCTGGGGCGGCGCAGCCGCACCCTCCCCCGGTAAAGTCTCTGTTGTAATCTCTGAAGTAATCTCTGAAGTAATCTCTGTTGTAGTCTCTGTAATAGCCTGTGGGTTTTCCTCAGGCCTGCTGGTGGGTTTTCCCCGAGCCTGTTTGGGGTTTTTCCGCAAACTGGGCTGCGGATTTTCCACAGACAAGTTTGCGCGGATCGCCTCGAGGTTCACGCGATAAAACAAACGACAGGGAACGCCTTTTTTTTGTTCCTCCAGCACGCCTATCTTGACCAGTTTTTTACGAGCGCCCTCCTGCTCATAACGCGTCATACCGGTCTCGGCTTCCCACTCCTCCATGGTCTTGTAGAACCATCCCTCGGCGTCATCGGTGCGGTTGGACCAGTAGATCGCCTGGGACAACATCAGGGCGCCGGTGATGCCCACGCCCAGCGACACAAACGCGCGCTGAAAGGCGATCGGGCGATCCAACAGTTCTTGCAAAGTCATGGCATCGCCCCGGCGGCCGCCTGGCCTATCCCGTGATCGGACATCACTCCCCCTCCTGCAGCAGGGTCGCCAGGTAGGCCAACCCCTTCGGCGTGACCAAGGGCTGAAACGCCGCCCGCTCCAACCCAGTCTCCGCATCGGGCGTCAACGCCGTCACCTTGTGCTGCAACAGCCCTTCCCGAATCCGTGGCTGATACGCGATCCAGCGGGTGGAGCCCTTGCGACGGAAAATCCAGCGGCGCTGTTCCATAAAGGCGAAGAGACGGGATGGCATCACCTGCAGTTGCTTCGCGGCATCGGTGATGCAGATCGCCCCCTGGGCCGCGGCCAGGCGATTGATGGCCTTGATTTTCGGCGCCTGAGCCTCGATCGCTCGCTGAAGCTCACCGTTCTGCTCGGCCAGATCCGCGGCCAGACGCAGCGCTTCAGGGAGCGTTTGAGGGATACGTAGGGATTCTGAGGGCGAAGGCCGGGCCTCCAGCTCAAGCCAACGCTGCACCACCCGGTGACGCAGCTTGACGCTGTAACCGGAGGTCAGCGTGATCGCGTGCTCCTTGTCCAGCATAAAGCTGCAGATGTAGCCGCGGCTGTCGCGGGCCCAGGAAAATCCCCTCGTGGAAGGATGGCGCCTTTCTGAGCCATCGCCGAACACCAGGTCGAGCAAGGCGTCGGCGTTCTCGCGAATGTATTCCGAACGTCGGTTTCGGTACTTGCCCGGCATGTGCTGCTGCAGGTAGCTGTCCCCATAGAGGGTGATCAGCATGATCCGAATATCACGGATGACATTCTTGTGGTCCTTTTCCGTGAGCTGGGCGATCTCACGGCTGGACATCATGACAATGTTGCTCGACGCGACGATTGTGTTCACGACGGCCTCTCACTGCGGTGACGTTGTTGAAAACACCGGGGGAGCACTCCGGCTTTTTTAAGCCCGCGATTCACGCGAAATGGGTGTCCGGCGCATCCGTGGTAACGTTCGTTTCCCACAAAACACAGGCCAGGAGGCCGGACATATGAACTACATCGATTACGCCAAAGAGTGGTCTGATCGCGTCGAGGCAGTGATTTTTGCCGAAGGCCATCCAGAAGGTGCACCGCTTAGCCGAGAAGCGCACAAACGTGCCGTTCTCAAGGCGCTGCCAGGCTATCTGCTTTTCAGCTTCTGCCAAGTACAGCGCGCGCTCCATGCAACACCCTGGGAACCGCTTGAGGGCCTCAAGGCCGCCCAGCTGTACGTTATTCAGAAACACCATTGGGACCTCGCGCAGGTTCAGTCGCTCTCAGAGGAACAGCTTCAATTCGTTCTGCACGAGGAGCTTTGCCAGGTTGAACTGACAGAGAGTGCTTATCAGATGGCTCAGGTTGATATTGTTTATCTGGGCATGGCGGGGCTGAAGCTGAAACAGCAGCCTGCCGTACCGCAGTAACAATCCGGACCTCGTTGATCCAGGCCTCTCGTTTTTTGAGTGCTGCCGCCTGTTCCATATGCCAGGCGGCCTTGTCACCCAAACTCAGCCCATTCGGCCATGCCACTGCCGGGATGTGCTGCCCATCCAGCACCGCGATGCCACGCAACAATTGCAACGCGGCCTCGGCCGGCTCTCCCGAGACTCGAGCACCCATCGCCTGAATGGCAATCTCCCGCTCGCGGGGGGACAATTTGATATCTGCGCTGATGTTTTCTCGAGCCATGATCTCTCTCACTTGGCCTTGTTCAAGGCAATCACCGAATTCACATACTCATGCCGCGCCGCCATATGCTTGGCATGCACAGCCAAAATCTCCCGGGCTTCGGCGTCATCGATCTCCCCGCCGTTGAGCAGGGACTGGATGATCAGTTGATCAACCTGCCCACGTTTGGCCGAAGTCATCAGAGCCCGTTCGTGCAAGCAGACATTGTCCAAGGCCTCTGTATCCGGAAGCCGGACAAACACCCCGCCATAGCGCGCACAGAGGTAATCCGGCAGATAACTCGTCCCTGTCTCCGACTCGAGCACGCACAGTTCGGCATCGCTCAGCGGTTTGCTGCCCGCGTTTTCATAGAGGTGGTTTTCAAAGCGCTTGAGGTTTTCGTAACCCAGACGCGCGGCGGCACACTCCGCCCCGCCCGGAAAAGCCCGGACAATGGCTTTAGCCACTTCGCGGCGAGACTCTAGAATGGGCGGGGGCATTTTCTGGTTTCTCCTCGAACCGGCAACCGTCACACTGAGCCTTGCACGGCGAGCTCAGCACTATCGGCAGGTGGTTTGGGTATGTGCCGACAGAGCTCCCAGGCCTTGATAGCACCGCTGGTCTTTTCTTCAGCGACAAACGCCGTGGACGCACTCAGCCCACAGGATCCGGACAGCCATTGCGAGACCGCCGGTTGCGATACGCCCAACTCCCTGGCGGTTTTGACTTGATCGCCGAAGTGCTCGACGAGTCGTTCTACAGGTGTCTTCATCGCAGCAACCTTAATAAGCACCCTTATAGCATACAAATAAGAACTCTTATTTGCAACTGCATAAGCTCACTTATACATTGTTGAGCATGAACTTCTCCCAACGATTGAAAGCCGCCCGCAAGTACGCCGGTCTGACCCAGAAACAGCTCGCTGACGCCGCTGGGGTCAGCCAGCCCGTGATCTCGCAGATCGAGAATGGCGCGTCCTTGAAAAGCGTCCATACCAGCAAGCTGGCCACCGCTTGCAGGGTCGATCTCCTCTGGCTGTCCGAAGGCATTGGAGAAATGCTGAATGACGCTGCTGCCAGAGGCGCGTCATCGACCACGGCGAACAGGGGGCCGGTCTACAACGTACCGTTGATTGCCCTGAGCCAAGTCCATTCCTGGATCTCGGGCGGCTACAAGACGCCGGACTTCAAGATAGAAGAGTATCTCCCCTGCCCGGTCCCGGTCGGTCCCCGGGCCTTTGCCTTTCGCATGCCGAACGACTCGATGATCGGCCCTCGGCCCGACAAGTCGATTTTTGAAGGCTGGGCGGTGTTTGTCGATCCCGACACGCCCCCCCAACCCGGGCAGGTCGCCTTGGCATCAATCAAGGGGGCAGATCCGATCCTGGGCGTGCTGACGCCCCACGGCGGGCACCTGTTTATCAAGCCTGCGAACTCTCAGTTCGTGAAGGAAGAGGTTGACTCAGAGAACACCGAGTGGTGCCTGGGTCGAGCGGTGTTCACCGGTTATTCGATGTAAGAACTGCCAGTCTCTCTAGACGCCCCATCGTGACAAAGGGCTTGAAGAACAATCCATGTGTCTCCCCAAGCCGCAACGCATCTATTTTGCTACTCCAATAAACACTACGCGCCCCAGGCACCAGTCGGACCGACTTCGATCCACGACGACCATGGGGTAACGCGGGTTGGACGGTTTAATGTAGGAGAGTCCTCCGCGCATGGTCAATACGCCGACAATGGGCTGACTACCATCGATAGAGCCCAGTACCAGTTGACCTGGCTCCGGTGCGCTATCGGGATCGATGACGACAGTCCACCCCTCTGGAATCGATTTTTCAATCGTAGGCCCAAGCATGGAGTCGTTGGGCATCAGAAAGAAAAAACTGCGTTTTCCGATCTGTATGGGAGAAAGCATGTTCACCTCTACGAGCGACATCTTATAACCCCCGGCAATCCACTCCAGCACATGCTCCAGAGGAATCAGCGGGACCCTGTATAGATGCTCAGTATGCGTAGAGGGGGAGCCTGCCGATTCCCCAAATCCTGTATGAGATTTCCCTTTTTTTGAACACGCCCTCGTCATGGCGTGTTCACACCCCCGCCATTCGAGGCGCGCTCCCGGCGCTTCGGCCATCGTAAAAGAACACCTACTCCTCAGACCTGTTGGCCAGCCCCTCTACTCCCGTCAGCATTTTCGTATTCGAGTGCCTCCACTTTCCTCCCTTCCTCTCCATGACCTCACCGATTTCAAAAATCAAAAATAAAATAAGCATTCTTATTGACAAGAAAAATAAGCTATCTTATTTTTCAGTCGTCGACAGGCATCACCAGCAGCAAAACAGGCATTGCCCACACGCTCTTTAACAACTCGACAGCCGATCCTGCTGCGGCACAAGCAGGGCCTTCTGCCCGGCAAGGACAGGGAGGGTCGATGCAAAGGCTCTCAACAACCCCCAACCAACAGACCGCGATGCCTCTACCGGAGACCGGCGATCCGCCTTGGCCCGTGCCTCAGGAGTGACTGGGGAAACAGCCAAGAACGCAGGAACAACCTGCGGCGGACGAGGGATACCGAACTGGCGAATGACCCGGAAACGCATTGCGCACCGCCAACCCGGCGGCAATGGGTGAGGAATCGAGCTTCAGCGCACGGCTGCCGGCGCCGCGGTGAGAAACCTGACATGTGATTCAAACCAGTGGCCGACGCCAGTAGCGGGCCATGGTTAGCAAAGTTCCACTGAAGCGCCTTCACCACGAGGGCGCTTTGGGAAATCATCAAGCAGGGAGCACCACCATGTTGATACTCAGCCGCCAAATCGGCGAAACCATCTGCATCAACGACGACATCTGCGTCACCGTACTTGGCGTCCAGGGTAAGCAAGTGAAGCTTGGGATCACGGCTCCACCGGGCGTGCCTGTACACCGCGAAGAGATTTATCGACGCATTCATGGCACGAATTCGACCCAGACCGAATGCGGGCGGGCGCCAGGCCGCAGCCTATTGCCCTGAGAAAGAATCTCGCCCTCCATCGAAGTACATTCCCCGTGTCCCAACCAACGCTGACGAGCACCCGGTTGGGACAACCCATGCAGGAAATCGCCATGGACCCAACGATCAAACAGAGGCTCGCCATCTTCCATGGGCTGCGCCTCCGAGCGGAGCTGACCCCCACCGAATTCCGGCAGATGGCCGGCGTCGACCAACCGATTCAAGCGCTCCGCTTCACCGTCATTCCCCGAGGCAACAACACGTTCGAGATCGTCGAACGTGCCACCGGAAAAACCAAGGGTGAGCGCTTTGGCCACCACAACGCCTGCCAATTTGCCCAACAACTCGAAGATCACACCAAAGGCCACCACGGCCGTTACTCCACAGTAAAGCTATTCGGCAAATTGCTGCTGCGTTGGGCGCTGGCACTCACGGCCCTGCTCAGCATCTTTGCCTTCTATGGAACCGACCGCTGACCTCGCTCGCGGCCTACCAGCACTGAGTCCGTTATCAATCTACACGGAGCCCTATATGAATATTGAAATCGAAGGTCTCATCGCCTCCTCCCTGACTACCGCCCTGTCGCCAGAAGCCCTCCAACCCCTGATACAGGCCAACCTGGAAAAAGCTCTGAAGGCCGCCATTGAGGAACAGTTTGACTATCGCTCGACGTTTCGTGAAATGCTCAAAACGAAGATTACCGAGGCGATGCCTGCCGATATCGGCGATATGGGGCGCTTCGGCGACTTGATGCTGAAAATCATCAAGGCCCATCTGGCGGAGGTGCAGGAGGGTTTTGTGAAACAGGCAATCGAGCGCCGGATGACAACGTTGTTGAAACCATTGCCACCCAGCATGAAGCTGTCCGAACTCGTCGAAGAGTTGGCCCGCTTCTTTGATAAACCTTACAACCGCGATGGCGCTTACAGACCGACATTCATCCTTCAACGGAGCAACTACAGCGACGGTTTTTGGGACTTGTTCGCTGATCCGAAAGAGGCTGTCCGCTGGCATCGCTGCAAGTTCTGCATGCGCTTCAACCGGGAAGGTAACTGCTGGTCACTGGCAGTCGACGACACCGATATCGGCAAGAAACTGTTTCTCGGACCAAGTTTCGACGCCGATGCCCTGGTACTGAACCTCTACACCGGACAGATCAAGATCGAGCGGGACATGGATCAAGACGATTTGGACAACGTCGCTTACCGCGGCGATGACTGAGGGAGATATCCATGTTCACCAAGATATTCAATCAGGACGGAACCTTCCAGGCCCTGTATGCAGCCCAGCGGTGGTTGGCCAGCAATGGCTACAGCTACGGCCCTTCCAGCGCCATGAATCCCATCCCGGTCCTGAAAGGTGACGTCTGTATCGCCAAGTGGAAGAACCTGACCCGGGAAGAGGTCGCTGCGCTGGATGGCCAGGTGACCGGCAACCTCCGCGACGGGCCGATCACGGTGACATTGAATTGCGATCCGACAGCGACTGAGCGCGCGGGCGGCATAGCGTGAGCGGAGATTCAGCATGACCCTTTCCCACCAGGTGCTGGTCGGCGACTGCCTGGAGCTGCTCCAAAAGATGCCCGCCCGATCAGTGCATTGCCGCGTGTCCAGCCCGCCCTACTTCGGGTTACGGCGTCGACAGGTAGTTCGGCCTGCAGGAGTCAAGCGTTGGAAAGGCCATTACCCATTATCGTGTTTCCAATGTGGAAAAAACCGGTCCCATCGTCGATCGAAAACATAACAGTAGTTTCAATAAGGAGATCGCGCAGCTTTTTCAGTTCCGCAGGATCCGTTGGCATCTTGATCAGGAGGGAGGTAACCATGCCACCGTCACCGGGTTTGGATATTTGGAGGTATTCATACCCGGACAGCGATTCACGCAGAGTGTTATGTCCTCCAATTTCCTTGCCCGTTCTCGCTAGCCTTGCACGGACAGTGAACGCGAATGCATAACCTGAAATTACTGGGTCTGGTGTCGGAGTGTCCTTCCACTCGTGCCCCTCTTTACTTTCTATCATGTAGGGGCCTTGGCCTATGTACTGACCGTAGTTTTCGACAAGATAGGCCATTTCATAGGTCGACTTCACCGTAGAGGCTATTTCCAAAACCGGCGTACTCATGCTCACAACGAGCATAGAAGCGGCAGCTAAATTTCTCAGGTAAGCAGGCAAATCATTTTTCTGAACAAATTCCTTCATCACGCATCCTTACTCCTGCCTCATACCGGGCCGAACACAAATCGATATTACAGCGATCACATAGTCCAGCGCCAAAATGGATATTGCTTACTTAAATTCGTCAACAACCTTCTTGAACTCAAAAAGTTTTCTGTACTCTTCTATCGCGGCAACAATCTCTTCCCTATAGTTTTCCGGTTTCGGCGAAGTTCTGTTTTCAGCTCCAGCGATACCTTCCGGATCGAAAGCAATAGCAGCTAACCTTATTGGCTCAATGAGTGGCACCGCGAATATATCACCGACCTTATCATTTCTCCAGGCAACACATCTGAGCTGCGCGACCATAAGAACATAAAGACTTGTCGCAAGCGGAGCCTTCAATTCTTGCACACAGTTATATTTCTTAATAAGCTCCGTAAGCTCCCAAAATTCTGCAACCCTTGGATCTATCGGCCCTGAATTTCCAAACCCGCCAGAGTGCTTTAGGGCAAGCCCCAAAAACACGCTAAACATTTCCACTCGAGAAGTATTCAAGCTTTCAATAGCACTTAATGCTTCAGCCTTTATCTCTCTCAGCTTTACAACACTTCCTGCTATTGATATTTCTTGAACCTCAGGGGCAAACCCAACTGCAACTGCCAACAACGCAAACGCCAATACAAACGCAGTAAACTCCGCGCCAGAAAATTTTGAAAAAAGCAGCAAGCCTAAAGCAAGAGCTAAAGCAACAACAAATCCAACACTCGCTCCGACCGCAAGACGTACGCGATTAGTTGAATCAACACTCATACCAGTATCCCCATCAGATTTTGACCGACTATACCGGCGAGGCGTCACTGTGCCCATCACTTATGGAAGTGTTTGCAGCGGTATCGAAGCTGCGACCATAGCCTGGCACCCGCTGGGCATGCGTGCGACTTGGTTCGCCGAAATCGAGCCGTTCCCATCGGCAGTCCTGGCCTATCACTATCCGGACACGCCGAACCTCGGCGACATGACCCGGCTCACGGCCAAGGTACTGACCGGTTCAATTCAGGCACCAGACATTCTGATTGGCGGCACGCCCTGTCAGGCCTTCTCGGTAGCAGGAATGCGCGAAGGCCTGTCCGATCCGCGAGGCGCCCTCACCATCAAATACGTAGGACTCGCAGATGCAACTGACTATGTTCGCACCAGCAGAGGTAAACCAGCCTCAATCATCGTCTGGGAAAATGTCCCCGGCGTCCTCAGTGACAAGCACAACGCCTACGGATGTTTTCTTGGCGCACTTGCTGGGGAAGACTGCGAGCTGCACCCTTCAAGGAAGAAATGGCCGAACGCTGGTTGTGTCTATGGACCCAAAAGAACAATCGCGTGGCGGGTCCTGGACGCCCAATATTTCGGCCTGGCCCAACGACGCCGTCGTGTGTTCGTTGTCGCAAGTGCTCGAGACGGGTTCGATCCCATCGAGGTACTTTTTGAGCGAGAAGGCATGCGCCGGGATACTGCGCCGCGCCGAGGCCAGGGGCAGGACGTTACCGGAACAGCTCCTTTCGGCCCTGCACTCCAGTGCGGATGCGGGCAAATCTTTGCAGAGCCGCTTGGCCCCTATGGCTGTCCGAACTGCGAGGGTGATGAGGGGCCGGCGGTAGACATGTTCGGCGGAATCCCCGCATTCGGCGGCTACCACCTGGAAAGCTCGGTTGAGCAAGCCGCCACACTGACCGCAAAGGACAGTCGCCTGGATATGGAAAGCGAGACATTCTTCGTCGCGCCGACACTTGTAGGTGGCGGCAGAAAGTCCGGAGGGTATTCACTCGACGATATCCCCATCACCACCCCTGCACTCCGGGCCCAAGCCCAGAGCAGTCATCGCGCCGACTCAGAAGCCTTCATCGTGGCCGGAACTCTCAACGCCAACAGCAAGGCCGCTGGCAGCGTCACCCAGCAGGACGCAGAGTCAGGTCTGCTGGTTGTGCACGGAACGCAAGATCCCGGGGTAAGCAGCTCGACCGCGTTTGCACTTGGTCGAAATAGCGGACGGGAAAATGCGGTGCTGGCCTTCAGTTGCAAGGATCATGGCGCCGATACCGGGGCGATATCACCAACGCTTCGTGCAATGAATAACTCAGGTAGTCACGCCAATTCCGGCGGCCAGGTCGCCGTTTGCATCACCGGCGATATCACACATGCATTGAAGGCCAACGGCTTCGACGGCAGCGAGGACGGTAGTGGGCGCGGCCAGCCAATCGTGGCAGCGTTCGCGGAAAACTCTCGAGCCGAAGTGCGTTACGAGGACAGTGACGGCGGGATTGCTGGATCCCTGAGTGGTGGTGGCGGAAAAGCTGGCCAGGGCATGTCATCGGCTCAGATCGGTTCATCCGTACGCCGCCTCACTCCACGTGAGTGTGAACGTCTCCAGGGAATGCCCGACGACTACACGCTGATCCCCTGGCGCGGCAAACCAGCGGAGGAATGCCCTGACGGCCCGCGCTACAAAGCGATCGGGAACAGCAAAGCAGTCACCGTCGTGCGCTGGATCGGAATGCGGATTCTGCGGCAGATAAAAGCCTGACCGATGCCGGGATTCCGGCATCGGGTACTCTGAAAAACACTATGTCTCGCTGGGACGGCCGGCCTCCGCTCGAAGCGTGTTCAACTGATCAGCGGTGAGTCGCCAGATAGAGAAGCGGCAACGCTCGAACCCTGAGGAGGTCTTCCTGACTTCCTCCACAAACTCAATCACTACACCACCAACACCTTTTATCGTCTTCAACTGCAAACCCATTACTAATTCCTCTAAATGTGAAAAGTCGGCACGTGAAAAATTTCGTCGGCCGATTTACATCATCAAGGAAAATTTTTTGCTGTTGTATACCACCGCGAAAGCATCAGACCAGAGCGCTACACGGATTTAAAGCCGGGCTACCAACTGCGCCCCAGCACCCGACCAGCCACCTGCGCTAACCCTCGGACCGCGTACCTCAGGGACATCAGGCCACATGACTACCCGACTAAGCACCAGCACAGGAGGCGGTATGATCGATCTCTTCTGGTTTCTGATCGCCAGGCTCTTGGCGCCCCCCGTCATTGCCGACAAGCTCATTTCCCGAGCCAAGCTCACCCCGTACCAACACATGATGTCCGCCGACGGTACTGGCACATACATGGGCCGCTGGTGGCTGTTCAACCCGTACGACCGGAAGACACACAAGCCAAAGATTTGGTCGCTCCCGTGGTCGTTCCGCATTCACCACATCATGCAACCCGATACTGGCCGCGCTCTTCATGATCATCCCTGGAACGCCAGAACTATAATTCTACGTGGCTGGTACATTGAGGAACGGCTAAGCCCCGGCAATCACACGCAGCTCAGCGAACATGTTCGCCGAAGCGGTAATACATCCCACCTCAACCACGGCGAATTCCACCGTATTGAAGAGGTATCACCTGGCGGGGTCTTTACCTTGTTCATCACCAGTCGCAGGAAGGGAGGCTGGGGATTTCTGGTCAACAGCGTGAAAGTATCATTACATAAGTACCTGGGAGAAAAATCGTGAACCACCTTCTCACCATCTGCTTCACCGAAACTGATGCGGGTGACCCATTCGACATTGAGCAGATGTCACGTCAACTCAAACAGATCACAATCGAAGTCATTCAAAGAGCTACAGGACAACACCACTATCCCGATACGGAGGCATCATGAACGAGGAGTTGAAAAAACTGATCGACAACGACAATTCCCGACCACAGTCGCAAAAAGATTTGTATGACACCATAGATACTGCCCTGGCCCACGAAGGAGACAGCAAGCAGTTGGTGCAATTTTTGCTTTACCAACGCGACGAGTTGCTGCGACAGCTGCATGCTGCCGATAAGAGAGTTGTCGAACTGACCGGACTATTGGATGAAACAATCCAATATCTGAGCAATACACCTGGCTTGTTACAGCACGGTGCCAAGAGCTTGGCAGATCACATCAAGGCTAAACTCAAAGGTACTGTTCTCCCTACCAGTACTGACGAAACCTACCAACAGAACGGTGGGTGGATTGAATGGTCCGGTGGTAGCAACCCTGTTGGCATGGCAGACATGGTCGATTTCATGATGGCAGAAAACCCAAACATTTTTTGCCACTGTGCCGGCTTCCTAAATTGGGAGCATCGTAAAAAAAATCGACTGAATATCGTTCGGTACCGGTTGAGTAAACCCCGAGCAAACGACGGTACTTCGGTGATAAAACCCTGACGTAGACAACCTAGCGACCGGAGGCCAGGACATGCGGATAGCGGCCTGGGGCTGGGATTAACCTTTTTCTTTCGCCAGTTTCGCGCCCAACTGCCGGCCGGCAACCTGGGCCAGGCCATGGTTAGGAAATGTGCGGCCTCCAGCAACAACTGGCACCACCACTGCGCCGTCTAACTCCATCTCGACCTTGATCCGCCAGGTTTCCCGGCCCTTACCGTCCTTCTCGCACTCCATGTAATTCCAGAGCTGAAACCCTTCGTGCTCGTCATAGATGCCGTGCTTGGTCATGTGCCTGCCCGCTTGAGGAAGGCGCCATCGCAGCATCTCGACCGGGCATACCCCGACCAGAGATAATCATGTCCACAGAAAATAGCCTGCGACATAGCAATGATAGGGGCGCACTTTTATGGATTTTTCATTGTTATTCTTACGTTGCTTCATTTGGCGGTGTTAGAAAAATTATTGCCTTCTCTATTAATAGCTTTTTTCTCTCAAGTTCTTGAATTGAATCCGAGAGATCCAAAAACTCGTTCGACTCTCGAAGACTAGAAAAAAACTCAGCATTTGATGCGTGAAAGATTACTGCCTGACGGAAAAAATTTTGTGCCTGGTAGCAGTAATCGTTGGGGTTTTCAATGGACCGCCCTGTATGAACGCTACGATTCCTATAGTCCTTAAGATGTTCAAGTACCTGATGGTGATACGCACGATCACCAAACATAAAAGAACAACGTTTTACTACCAAATCGGTATTATTCTCTCCCGGAGCCATTAACGTTTCTAATGCGGCCCAAATTTTCTGCAAAGCAAAATTTTTATCTTTACCATCAAACGCCCTAACAAAGCGAACTATCGCTTCTTTTAGAACATGGCCATCTTTATGCAAATAGATACGAGAATGTATTTGATTAAAAAAATCAATAGCATGCGCACGCTTGGATTCATTTATATAGAGCGAATCAACTTCTGTGTATTCACTTTCAAACCAGTATACACCACCACTAGCGAGCTTTCCCTTTTGGTTGTGCAGTGTATGCATTCCACCAAGCATCACAGAGTTAATTGGCAGTCTCGACCCATTCCCTCCACCAAGAGGGGCCTTATAAGACGAGTTAAGTATTAGCGAAAAAACACCTCGAACATAGTCGAGCTCAGCAAGAGCAAACTCCATCCCATCCATGGCACTCTTTGACTTGAACCTTATCACCACTGGACAATAGTGCTCGGGCATCGGGCTCCCCATTTCCTTCCAGCGTGAATCAAACGCAATCCTTGTACGATATTTTTTTGGTAGTCCTTTAGGAAAGCATTGAACTGTTGAGCCTGATAATTTTATCCTTTCAATTGGAAAACCACCAATCAACGAAATGGAAGTCACAGCGATATATTCTAGCTCTGGTTTTTTACCGTACTCCACCACCTGTTTATTCATGCATTGCATAAACTGCTCAGCAGTAGTTGACCCCGATACGATCCAGAAATCCAGCGCAAGAGAGTAAAATGATCGAGATGTATGGTGACTATACTCTTTGTGAAAATCGATCATCGAAAACAGCACTGAATCGAGCTCGAATTTTTCAAATCCATTATATGAAACTCGCCCTTCAGAATCAATAATCGATGAGCGTTTTAAACGTTCCAAAATAACTATCGGCTTCAGTTTTTTGTTTGACCTCCATGATACTTTCAACTTAAATCCCTCACTATTTTGTTGAGTGGGCATTTTGCCATGTGGCAGCCCCTTTAGCATCATTAGAAAAGCTGCTTTCACTACCTAAGCGCACCTCCTGAAAACCTCACCCCAAAGCGTTATCTGTCGACGAGTCTAAATTCGCGTAAAACAACCATTCCCCCTTCAAAGTCAGCCGTCATAGCGGCCAAGGAGTCGTCATGCCTGAAGAAAACGCTCTGAAGCGCTTCACCGTCGGCGATAGCGATTTTGACGTCGCCCACACTGAAGCCAAATCTCTGAATCCACACATGAATACCAGGAAGCTGTTTATCAGCCTCATGGGTACTTTGGCGTATTGGTGATCATCGGGCTCTGGTTCTTCCTAGCCGCGCCGGAGCTGTTCGAAGAAGGGAATGTGAAGAACCTGTTGCTGGCATTCGTTGGCACCACAGCCTGGCTCACCACCCCCTGTGCATCGCAATCCACATCATCCAGAAAACATAGCCGGCAGCGCCCGGCACCAACAGCAAGCTATCCAAATGACAGGCCTGCCGTCGCCATAGGCGGCATGGAGAACCCCATGGAAATTCAAAGCGAAACGCTCGCCGACGAAGAGTTGGCAGCAATCACCGGCTACCAATTGCCAGCCAAGCAAATCGCCTGGCTCTCGAACAATGGCTGGCAATACGTCCTCACCGGCGCCCGCCGGCCAGTAGTTGGTCGCGTATACGCCCGATTGAAGCTGGCCGGCATCAAACCCTCTGCGACGAATGCGGTCGCCGAGACCTGGACCCTGGACCTTTCTCGGGTGAGTTAATAAATGCGCAAGAAGAAGGCTGCAAACTTGGATTTGCCGCCTCGCATGGTACGCCGCATTAGAAAAAGGAAGAGCGGGAAGATTTGGGTTGGGTATTACTACTGCGGCAGGGATGCCGAAGGAAAGAGGATCGAGATCCCCCTGGGCGGCGACCTGGATGAGGCGAAGATCGAATGGGCACGTCTTGATAGAAAGGTAGTTCCCAAACCCGTTTATTTGATGGGTCGCCTATTCGACGACTATGAGAATAGGATCATGCCGGGGCTTAAGAAAGGGACCCTGAACGATTACAAGAAAGGATTGAAGCAGATCAGGAAGGCATTCGAAAACGCCCCAGTTGAGGCGATGACGCCGCAGGTTATCGCGCAATATCGCGATAACAGAACAGCCAAAGTTCGGGCAAATCGGGAACTGGCTCTGCTTTCAGTAATCTTCACCTACGCCAGGGAATGGGGACTCACCGACAAGGCAAACCCATGCCTCGGCCTTCGCCGGAACAAGGAAATCCCACGAGACTTCTATGCGGGCGATGTGGTCTGGGATGCGGTATACAAGGAAGCGCCACAGGAGCTCAAGGACGCGATGGATCTTGCCTACCTTACTGGCCAGCGACCAGGTGATGTCATAAAGAGCTCCACCCTCGACCTGAATAACGGATTTCTCAGCGTTGTCCAAGGGAAGACCGAGAAACGTCTGCGGATTCGCCTGCATGATGGCGAGTCTGCCTCGGAGCTCAGCCTATTCATCGATGCGCTTCTTGAAAGAAAGAATGCCGCCGGCATCAAGAACTCAGTCCTGATCACCAACCAGTCCGGCCTGCGAATGAGCTACGCCATGCTACGCAACAGGTGGGATGGGGCCCGTGAGACAGCGGCGGAAAAAGCAGCAGCAGAAGGTGATGCGGCCCTGGCGGCGACCATCCGCCAGTTCCAGTTCCGGGATATCCGCCCGAAAGCCGCCAGCGAAATCGAAGACATTGGCCACGCCAGCAGACTGCTTGGCCACTCGACCGAAGAGATGACCAAGAAGGTCTATCGCCGCGTTGGCGAGATCGTCAACCCGACGAAATGACGTCGAGTTGCGGAACTCCTGCCAAGAGTTGCGGAACTCTTTTCATTTTTCGGGCATTAAAAAAGCCCCGTAAATCGTTGATTTACGGGGCTTTGAAGGTGGAGGCCGAGGTCGGAATCGAACCGGCGTAGATGGATTTGCAATCCACTGCATAACCATTTTGCTACTCGGCCTCAGGTCGAATCGAGCGCCCTTGCAAGACTGGCTTGCCGCAACTCCTTGATTCTTCAGCGTTGGTTACGTTGCCGTCCCTGCTGATGGCGCGCATTATGTCCTAGTTGAATGACACTGGCAACCCCCTGAATTCTAATAATTTTTAGGTCAGCTTCGGTCTTTCTCCGAGGCGCTCAATTGCGCCAGACGCACCGCCAGTGCCTTCGCCTGGCTGGCCACATCCGTCACCGCCGTGCTCTCCCACCACATGCCCCGCAACGGCGGGCCCATGGCGAACAAGCGGGTGGAGATATTGCCCTCGGCATCCACCACAGCGCCACCGACATCCGCCGCGATACCCAACGCCAGCGGCCCTGGCCGAACCAATCGTCGTGCCAGCAATTGCTGGGGCAATGGGCGATCCACCCGGCACCAGTCATATTCAATACCCGTGGAGTTGATCAGGGCGGTTCCCGTGACCGTATGTGTCTGCGTCTCCCCCCTTGGCCGGATGAAAATACTCACCTGCCCATCCCGTGGCTCTTCCAGGCCCTTGAGTGACGCCGCCTCGATGGTCAGCCGCCCTTCTTTATATAACCGCTCTACCAACTCGGCACTCAAGGGTGGCGAACGGTGGTGATGACTCTCCCACCAGGGCCGCACATGCCGCACGAACTGCCGACGCTGCACATCGCTGGCCTGGCTCCAGAGCCGACCGATATGTGCCCGCACCGTGTCCAACGGCGCCTGCCAGTCAATCCCGGTCTCCAACGCCAAGGTGCATTGGCGACGCACCTCGCGCAGCAACTGCCGTGGGCTGCGAATACTGTGATCGGCCGCCAGGAAATCCACCCAGCTCGGCGGCTGACGCCGCACATGAGGCAACAGCCCGTGCCGGGAAATCACCCGGATCGGCCCGCGATGCCCGGCCTGTTCCAGCGAGACCACGGCATCGACCATGGTCAGGCCGGAGCCGATGATCAGCACCGTCCCTTGCGGATCAAGCCGCGACAGGGTCGCCACATCCCAAGGGTCCACCGCCGCCGCATTCAAGCCGCTGGATTGTTTCTGCCGGGTACGCGCCGCAGGGAACATGCCGGTCGCCAGCACCGCGCTGGTACCTTGCAATTGCCGACCATCAGCCAGCATCAGCAGTACCCCATCACTGTCGCTTTGCAGATCGACCACTTCGCCCCGCACATGCTCGGCCGTCGATCCCCAGGCCGCCCCCTGCTCCCGGGCTTCGGCCAGGCGCTGCTGGACGTAAAGGCCAAAGATCCCCCGGGGCATGAACAGCTCGCTGACCGGAACATGCTGTTGATCCGACTCAGGCCAACCACCGTCCGCTATATAAGCCTGCAACCACTGCGTCAGGTCATCGGCATTGTCCGGGTCGACGCTCATCCGCGCCGCGTTACCGTTCAACGTATGCCCCAGCTCCGTGGCGCTGTAGGCCTCACCCCGTCCCAATTCGGCACGCGGCTCGACGATCAGGATCCGCCGCCGGCCTTCCAGGCGCAGTAACTGCACCGCCAGCATCGCGCCGCTCAAGCCCCCGCCGATAATCAACACATCAGCAGCCGGGATGGCGTCTGTCGCCTGTCCGCTCAGGGTTCCACTCATTCTTCACTCTCTTGTCAGTGCTTGCCCAGGTAGAAGTCGTGCAGGTCGCCCCTGGCCAGCAATTCATCCGCCGTACCGCTGAGCACCACCCGGCCGGTGTCGAGCACATGGGCCTGGGTCGCGTATTTGAGCGCTACATTAATGTTTTGCTCGGCAATCAGGAAGCTGACCTGCTGCTCACGATTGAGCTGAGCCACGATCTCGTAGATTTCCTGAACGATAATAGGCGCCAGGCCCATGGATGGCTCGTCGAGCAAGACTAAAGTCGGTCGTGTCATCAAGGCCCGGCCAATGGCGACCATCTGCTGCTCGCCTCCCGAGGTCAGCCCGGCCTGGGTTTTGCGCTTGGTTTTCAGGCGCGGGAACCAGGCATAGACCCGCTCCAGGTCTTCCAGCATCTGCCGTCGACTCAGCCCGCGGACAAACCCACCGCTGCGCAGGTTGTCCTCCACCGTCAGTTGCCCGAATACATGTCGCCCCTCCAACACGTGCACCAGGCCGTCACGCACGCGCTGGCTCGGGTCGACCGCCAGGCTGTCACGTCCCTGGAAGTGGATGCTGCCGCGCGTGACCTGTGCCCGTTCGGCCCGCGCCAGCCCGGAGATTGCCTTGAGGGTGGTGCTTTTGCCGGCACCGTTGGCCCCGAGCAAAGCGACAATGCCGCCTTTGGGCACACTCAGGGAAACCCCGGACACCGCCAGGATCGTCCGGTCATAGATCACCTCGATGTCCGAGACCTGCAACAGCGGCGCACCGCTCGCTTCAAGCGCGGGCCGGCCCATGGCTTACTCGCCCGCCGCGCAGGTGCGCGGAGTCAGGTGTTTTTCTGCCGCAAAGGCTGCCGACTTCTCGTCGATCAATGGCCGCAACAGCGCCCGATCCGCCGCGATCCAGTCGCTGACCAGGCTCCAGTGGCTACCGTCCCATTGCTGGACCCGCGCCGAACCGCCGCCTTCATGGTCGCTGCAGGACAGTTTCAGGTTCTGCATCAGGCCGTAGAAGCCCATGGCCTTGAGTCGCGCATCATCGATATCCAGATGCTCCAGGCCCCAACGCCCTTCTTCGCCATGCAGCGGCCGCTTGCCGAACTTGGCCTGCCCGGTGCGAATGGCTTCCACCGCAATCGCCGCGTTCACCAGCCCGGAGTTGTAGTAGACGCTGCCGAAGTTGTTCAGGTCCTTGAGGTCGCTCTTGCCCTTGTCGAGGATGTATTGCTTGAGGCGCTTGTGGATCTCGAAGTCCGCGCCCGCCGGGTAAGGCGTCAACGCCAGATAACCCTTGGCCGCCGCACCCGCCGGCAACACATCTTCGCTGGAACTGGCCCAGATATCACCGACGATATGGTCCACCGGGAAGCCAAAGCGCGCGGCGGTCTTGACCGCTACCGGCGTCGATACACCCCAGGTCCGCAGGAACACCCAGTCCGGATTGAGCTGGCGAATCTGCCGCCATTGCGCCGACTGTTCGTTGCCCGGATCAGCTACTGGAATCTGGATATTCTCGAAGCCGTATTTTTCCGCCAGCAGTTTCAGCGGCCCGAGGGTTTCACGGCCATAGGCCGAGTCATGGTAGACGGTGGCGATCTTCTTGCCCTTGAGCTTGTCGAAGCCGCCTTCGCGCTGGGCTATGTAATTCACCAGGGTTGAGGCTTCGCTGTAGAAGGTCAGCATCACCGGGAAGTTATAGGGGAAGACCTTGCCGTCGGTGGCCTCGGTACGGCCGTAACCGAGGGTGATCAACGGTATCTTGTCGACTTCCGCGCGCTCGCTCAGGGCGTAAGCCGCCGGCGCGCCGTTAGGCTGATAGACCGCCACCGGCGCACCATCCAGACCGTTCTTGAAGCGCTCGTAGCACTCGATGCCCTTCTCCGCCGTCCATTCGGTTTCACACTCCTGCCAGACCAGCTTGACGCCGTTGATCCCGCCTTCCACCTCGTTGATGTAGTTGAGGTAGTCGATCATCCCGGCCCAGACCTGCACGCCGCTGGAGGCATAGGCGCCGACCCGGTAGGTGGCCAGGGGGAAGAATTGCTGGTCGGGCGAGGCCTGGGCCATCGGCGCCGCAGTGCCGAGAACCGTCAGGGCCAGGGCCGCAGCCGTCAGTGAACGTTTGAAAAGTGCACGCATGGTGGAATCGTTCTCCAGGGATGGGAAATCGGAAGTCAGAAGCGCAACGGCCAGTGCCGGATCCGTTCGCGGGTGTTGCTCAGCAGGCGGATCAGCCCTTCCGGTTCCTTGATCAGGAACAGGATGATCAGCACGCCAAAGATGATTTTTTGCAGGTTCTGCAACTGCCCGGCATCCACCGCGCCACCGAGCAAGGCCTGCCCGAGATGGCTGAGGAGGATCGGCAGCAGGCAGATAAAGGCCGCGCCGACAAAGTTGCCGGCGATGCTGCCCATGCCGCCGATAATGATGATGAAGAGGATCTGGAACGACCGATTGATATCGAAACTGCCGGCGCTCGCGGTGCCCAGGTAGGCGAACGCCCACAGCGCCCCGGCGATGCCCAGGTAGAACGAACTGACGGCAAATGCCAGGCGCTTGTAGCGCGCCACCGGAATACCGATCACCGCCGAGGCCGTGTCCATATCGCGGATCGCCATCCAGTTGCGCCCGGTCTGGCTGTTCACCAGGTTGCGCGCGACCCAGGTCAGCAGCAGCACCGTGACCAGGGTCAGCAGGTAGCGGCCCACCGGGGTATTCAGGTCATGCCCGAGCAACGACAGACTCGGAGCGGAAATGGTCCCGGACGATCCGTAGTTGTAAAACCAGGGAAACTTGACGAACAACCACTCGAGGAAAAACTGCGCGGCCAGGGTGGTGACCATCAGGTAGAAGCCCTTGATCCGCGAACTGGGCAGGCCGAACAGCAAGCCCACAAAGCCGCTGATGATGCCGCCGCCCAGCAGCGCCAGAGGCAAGCCCAATTCCGGCAGACGCAGCAGAAAGCCGTAGGTGGCAAAGGCCCCCACTGCCATGAAGCCCGCCGCGCCGACCGAGGTCTGCCCTGTGTAGCCGGTCAGCAGGTTGAGCCCCAGCCCCGCCAGGGACAGCACCAGGAACGGGATCAGGATCGCGCTCAGCCAATAATCGTTGCCCACCAGCGGCACGACACCAAATGCCAGCACCAGCAGGCCGAGCAACGACCATGGCAGGCGCCGCTCGATCAGCACCCAGGGTGCGGTTTCACTCATTACGGGAACGGACATGCTTCAGACTCGCTCAATGGCCCGCTCGCCGAACAGGCCAGCCGGGCGGATATACAGGAAGGCCAACGCCAGGACATAGGCGAACCAGGGCGTGATGCCGCCGCCGATCAGCGGCCCGATATAGACTTCGGCGAGGCTCTCGGAGGCGCCGACGATCAACCCGCCGACAATCGCCCCGCCGATCGAGGTAAAGCCGCCGATGATCAACACCGGCAAGGCCTTGAGCACCACCAGCGACAGGGAAAACTGCACCCCCTGGCGCGCGCCCCAGAGCAGGCCCGCCACCAGACCGACACAGCCGGCCACCGCCCAGACGATCTGCCAGATGCGGTTGAGGTTGATGCCGATGGACAGTGCCGCCGTGGTGTCGTCGGCCACCGCCCGCAGCGATACGCCGATCCGGGTCTTGTTGAACAGCAGCGCCAGGACCACCACCAGGACCACGGCGGCAGCGGCGGCAATCAGGTCGAACTGGCTGAGCATCATCCCGTGGACAAACAGCGGCACGTCGTCGATGCCCAGATCCAGCGCACGGACCTGGGAGCCCATCAGCCCTTGTGCCAGGCCTTCGATAATGAACGACAGGCCCAGGGTCGCCATGAACAGGGTGATCTGCGAACGGTTGACCAGCGGCCGCAATACCAGGCGCTCGATCAGCAGCGCGCCGATCACCATCACTCCGACCGTCAGCAGCAACGCCAGGGCGAACGGCACGCCTTGGTCGTGAAGGCTGACAAAAGTCAGTGCGGCAAACAGCAGCATCGAGCCCTGGGCAAAATTGAACACGCCGCTGGCCTTGTAGATCAGCACGAAGCCGATGGCGACCAGCGAATACAGGGTCCCGGCGAGCAATCCGCCGATCAGGGTTTCGAGAAAAAACGCCATCAGTGCACTGCTCCCAGGTAGGCCGCGATCACTTCGGGATTGCCCTGCACTTCGGCCGGCGTGCCGTCGCCGACCTTGCGCCCGTAGTCGAGCACCACCACATGATCGGACAACCCCATCACCACCCCCATGTCATGTTCGATCAGCACCACGGTGGTACCGAGATCGCGATTGACGTCGGCGATAAACCGCGCCATTTCCTGCTTTTCTTCGGCATTCATACCGGCCATGGGCTCGTCCAGCAGCAACAGCGTGGGACCGGCAATCAGCGCCCTGCCCAGCTCCACGCGTTTTTGCCGGCCATAGGACAAGGTGCCCACCGGCACATCGCGCACGGCCTGCAGTTCAAGCAACTGGAGAATGTGTTGAGCCTTGAGGCGAAAGGCCTCGGCCTCCCGACGCGCCCGGGGCAAGCCCAGGGCCTGTTCGAGAAAGTGGCTGCGCATATGCCGCGACAGCCCGGTCAGGAGGTTGTCGATCACGCTCATCTTCTTGAACAGCGCATTGTTCTGGAAGGTCCGGCCAATGCCGCGACGGGCCGCGTCCAGGGGATCGATACGGTGAAAGCGCTGCTGCTCGAAGACGATCTCACCGCTGTCGAAGCGGTAGACCCCGTTCAACAGGTTGAGCAACGAGCTCTTGCCCGCGCCGTTGGGCCCGATCAGGGCGCAGATCTCGCCGCGCGGCACGTCGAATGACAGTGCATTGATGGCCTTCACGCCCTTGAACGACAGCGACACGTCACGTACTTGCAAAATAGGTTCGAGGGTACTCATGCGCTTTTCCGTCCTGGGGCATCGACCCGCCATTGATTGAAGGCCGCCGGGACTTTCGATGGCGTCGCCGGTTGCCAGATGTATTGCAGACGCTGAAAGCCCAGCAGGCGCCGCACACGCTGCTTGAGCAGGCGGGCCACGAGTCGTTCGGGATGGGCCAGTGACCATTCGCACAGGCGCCGGCGCCAACTGCCCGGAGGAGCCAGGCGTTGTTCGATTTCGTCGGCCAGCACTTGCAGGCGCTCCGCTGACAGCAGCAGGCCGGACGGCGCGAGTTCCCGTCGATCACGGCTGGCGCTGTCGCGGCTTTCCGGGAAAGCCAGGCTGTGGCCGGTGTTCAGCCATTGCTCCAGGACCACGCTCAAGCCGCCCTGCCATTGGCTATCTTCTTCACTCCATAGCTGAGGTTGGGCGCTTGTTGCACGCCACCGCACCAGCGGGCGCGGCTCCTGGTTGTCGCCACTGAGGCTGGCGAAGGCGAGCACGTTTTGCCTCGGTGAACCCGGCTGGCGTCCCGGTAGCTGATTGGCGATCAGCACTGCTGGGGCGGCACTTGAATCGCCGGCAGCTAGCCAATTGAGCAGTTGCTGGCGACTGTCGACAAAGCCGTGGCTGGGGTGCAGTCGCCAGAAGGTCTGGGCCAGGACTTCGGCGCTCAGGTCCGGGGCCAGGCTCAGGACCTGAGCGCCGATGGAATGGGCGGCCAGTGCCAGCAGCAACAGGTTCGGTTCCAGTGAGCCGCTGACGGCCAAGCGTGAGTCGGCGGTGAAACCCTGTTGGCGTAGGCCGTCGGCCAGGCGCTCGACTTCGCGCAAGGCATCGATCCAGCGCCAGCTGTGCCATTGCCCGTGGCGCTTGTGGCGCAAGGCGCTCTGCAACGGGCTGACCTGGGCCCAGTGGCGCAGCTGCTCAAGAGCACCCGTAAAGATCGAAACCGTTTCAGGGTGCGGCGGATGGATGACGGGCGGACGTTTCAGTTCATGCACGCTCATGGCGGAACCTCGTTCAGTCGTTTGGCGTGCGGTGGTCCGCTGGCGATTGTGAAATACAGGTTTGTCTATGGAGATATTGGTGCTCTCAGGGGCCTCTTCGCGGGCAAGCTCCGCTCCCACAGGTTTTGTGTTGTGCGCTTTGGCCAGGGCAACTCAAACATTTCCCACAGGCTTTGTGTCGTGCGCACTGGCCGGGACAACTCGAACCTTGTGGGAGCGGAGCTTGCCCGCGAAAGGGCCCTGAAGGTCAGCACGAGAATCCCTGCCCCACTCGGTATCAGGCTGATCGCAGGCTCTTCCCGCGCAACGCCGCCAGATCCCGATACCCCGCCCCCGGATGGATATCCGCCAGCTTCGGCCCCGCGCCGAACAACTTCTCGCGCAAGGTCCCCGGGGCATACTCGGTCTTGTACACACCACGCTTCTGCAACTCCGGCACCAGCAAGTCCACCGCGTCGACAAAGGTCTCGTGGGTCAGCGCATAGGCCAGGTTGAAACCGTCGACATCGGTCTCTTCAACCCACTCCTGCAGCAGATCCGCCACGGTTTCCGGGCTGCCGACAAACAGCGGCCCAAACCCACCGATCCCGACCCAGTCAGCCAGTTCATTGGGCGTCCAGATCCGGTTCGGGTCCGCCGTGGAAAAGGTCTCCACCGCCGACTGGATGGCATTGGTGTGCACATGCCGCAGCGGCTCATCGGGCTTGAACTGGCTGAAGTCGATCCCGGTCCAACCCGAGATCAGCGCCATGGCGCCCTCGTAGCTGACATAGGATTTGTATTCCTCGAACTTGGTCTTGGCCTTGGTATCGGTCTCGCCAAGGATCACCGTCTGCAGGTTGAAGATCAGGATGCTTTTCGGGTCCCGACCGGCCTCGGCCGCGCGCCGACGGATATCGGCCACGACCTTTTTCAGCAGCACCTTGGACGGTGCGGCGACAAACACGCACTCGGCATGCTCGGCGGCGAACTGCTTGCCACGACTGGACGCGCCGGCCTGGTAGAGCACCGGGGTACGTTGCGGCGACGGCTCGCACAGGTGAATACCCGGCACCTGGAAGTGTTTGCCGACATGCTGGATCTCGTGGATCCTGCTCGGGTCGCTGAACACCTTGCGCGCCCGGTCGCGCAGGATCGCGCCGTCTTCCCAACTGCCTTCCCAGAGTTTGTAGCAGACCTCCAGATACTCCTCGGCATAGTCGTAACGGGCGTCATGTTCGGTCTGGGCACGCTGGCCGAGGTTCTTCGCACCGCTTTCCAGGTACGAAGTGACGATGTTCCAGCCGGCGCGCCCCTTGGTCAGGTGATCGAGGGTGGAAAGACGTCGGGCAAAAGGATACGGATGCTCGAAGGACAACGAAGCCGTGAGGCCGAACCCCAGGTGCTCGGTCACCAGCGCCATGGGCGGAATCAACTGCAACGGGTCGTTCACCGGCACCTGGGCCGCCTGGCGAATCGCCGCGTCGCCATTGCCGTTATAAACGTCATAGATGCCCAGCACATCGGCGATAAACAGGCCGTCGAACTTGCCACGCTCAAGGATCTTCGCCAGGTCGGTCCAGTACTCCAGGTCCTTGTATTGCCAGGAACGGTCACGCGGGTGAGCCCACAGTCCGGGCGACTGATGGCCGACGCAGTTCATGTCGAAGGCATTGAGGCGGATTTCACGGGACATCGACAGCACTCCTGGCACTCGGTGGAACCACGCCATTGAGGCGCAAGTCACCGATCAATCGGTATTTGAGATGCAACGGATCCTGGAGCGGATCATGGCTGGGCGACCACTCGGGGCGTTGGCCGGTCAGTTCCTGTTCAACCTGTCCGACCTGCGCCAGGGCTTCGGCGATGGCAATACTGGCTTCGGCGACGGCAATGGTCTTTTCGGCCTCGTCCTGGTTGCCGGCAGCAATGCGTTCGGCGCGCTCCAGCAGCGCCGCCGCCACCTCGATGCGAATCTGCAGGTCGCCGAACTTGCCGATGACCTGGTGATCGTTGGCCAGTCGGGCATGGCCGCGCGCAACGCCCAGGGTCCGTTCCAGGGATTGGCGGGCGTTACGCAGGTCGCTTGCCACTCGGGCCAGGGCGGGCTGGTGACTGGCGGGATGAGTCAATGCGTTCATCGTGGGCTCCTAGTTCCAGGCATGTCGGGCCGGCTTGACGCCGTTGAGCAGGTAGTTGCCGATCAGGTGGTATTTCCAGCGCGCCGGGTCATGCAGGGTGTGGGTGCGGGCGTTGCGCCAATGGCGATCGAGGTTGTGCCTGGCCAGTACCGAACGGGTGCCGGCCAGCTCGAAAATCTTGCTGCTGGCCAGCAACGCGATTTCGGCGGACAGCACCTTGGCCTGGGCCACCACCACGGAGGCCAGGGCAACACTGTCTTCGCTGGGCTGCGCCAGGGCGTGGTCGACTGCCAGGCCGGCCTTTTCCAGGATGGCTTCGGTGCCGTGTACCCGCCATTCAAGATCGCCGATGGCAGCCTGGGTGAACGGGTCCTGCCAGCCATGTTCCTGCTGGCTGTCGATCCACGGCCGCGCTTGACGGGCATGACGCTTGGCTTCTTCGAGGGCACCGACGGCAATACCGGTGTCGACCGCCGCCTGGATGATCTGGGAAATCGGGCCGTTGGCGGTGGGCCGGTCGAAGGCCTGGTGGGCTGGAATCACGCTGCTGCGCGGTACCTTCACGTCGTTGAACAGCGCATTGCCGCTGGCGGTGGTGCGTTGGCCGAAGCCGTCCCAGTTATCGACGATGGTCAGGCCCGGGGTGCCCTGCTCGACAAAGGCGATCTGCGCATTACCGGCCTCGTCGAGCCCGACCACCGGGACGATATGGGCGAACAAGGCGCCGGTGCAGTAGAACTTCTCACCGTCGATATGTGCGGTGTCGCCGTCGAAACGGATACGGGTGTCGAAGGTGCCGGCGTTCTTGCTCTTGGCTTCGGAGAAGGCATTGCCGAAGCGATAACCTTGCAGCACCTTGGCGAAGTAATAATGCTTTTGTTCCTCGCTGGCGGTTTGCAGGAGGATATCCAGCACACCGAGGTGGTTCTGCGGGATCTGGCCAAGGGACGAGTCGGCAGCGGAAATGATCTTGATGACTTCCGCCACCGTCACATAGGAAACGCCGGCACCGCCGTAGGCTTTGGGAACGGTGATGCCCCACAGGCCGCTGGCGGCGAATTCATCGAGTTCGGCGACGGGCAGGCGTCGCTCGCGGTCACGTACGCCGGCTTCGACGGCAAAACGCGCCGCGAGGGTTCTGGCCGCGGCAATGGCCTCTTCATCCGAACGGATGATATGGGCGGTGTAGGCAGGTTTGGCGACAGTTGTCATAGACCGACTCCCGAGTCCTTGAAAATGCAAAACGCATGACAAGGACATAGCAGGAGTCGTGCCTGAAATTAAAATCTATATTTTTCAGTCGCTTAAAATAAAAACCTAGAATTGATCGCAGCTGTAAAACAGCAAACTGTCCAGACACTGTTGCCCTGGCAACAGTTGGTATTGGGGCAGATGGAGATGGAAATTTAAGAACACCGCGAACCTGTAGGAGCCTGGCTTGCCAGCGAAGAGGCCCTTGAGGCCGCCAAAAGCTTCGCGGGCAAGCCACGCTCCTACAATACAACGTTGCGGATAAAGCGCGTCGCCACATCACCATCGTTGCGATAGCCGTGGGGCTGGTTGCTGGGAAACATAAAGAACTCCCCCGCCGCTACCAACCGCGGCTGCTCCCCGAGCACCACCGTCAGGCAACCTTCGAAGACATAGATCTGCTCACTCCAGCCATCGCAGTCCGGCTCCGAGTCATAACGCTCCCCCGGCTCCAGGCGCCACTCCCAGAGTTCGACTTCGCGACTGGCCATGGCCTTGGCCAGCAACACCGCCTTGCTCCCCGGAATCACCCCGGCCCAGGCCACCTCGTTGATCCGACTCGGGTCGCGGACATCCGGCGCCTGGATCAGATCGCTGAAAGCCACACCCAACGCCTCGGCCACCCGGTCCAAGGTGGTCAGGCTGACATTCTTCTCCCCTGCCTCGATCGCCACCAGCATACGGCGGCTGACCCCGGACTTTTCCGACAACGCGGTCTGACTCAACTGAGCCTCATGGCGCAGGCGACGCACATTCAAGCTGACGTGTTGCAACACCGAAGCCCGTTGCGAAGTTTCTTTGTGCACTATATTGCTCACTTGGTTGGTTTGCGCAGTATACTGCCCAGCTTCGGCGCATTGTGCGTCTCACCCGAATAGTGTGCAAGGCCATGACTGCGGCGAACCCCAACACCTCGTTTGCCTCGACCCTGCGGTTCAGCAAGGCCGAGTGCGTGCTGATCCTGATCACCATGGTCTGGGGCGGTACCTTTCTGCTGGTGCAGAACGCCATGACCGTCAGCGGCCCGATGTTTTTCGTCGGCCTGCGCTTTGCCGCGGCGGCGTGCATCGTCGCCTTGTTCTCGGCCCGCAGCCTGCGGGGCATTACGGCTTTCGAGCTGAAGGCGGGATTCTTTATCGGCACCGCAATCATGCTCGGCTACGGTCTGCAAACCGTGGGCCTGCAAAGCATTCCCAGCAGCCAGTCGGCGTTTATCACCGCGTTGTACGTGCCCTTTGTGCCGCTGCTGCAATGGCTGGTGCTGGGCAAACGTCCGGGGCTGATGCCGAGTATCGGGATCATGCTGGCCTTTACCGGCTTGATGCTGTTGTCCGGGCCTAACGGCGCGAAGCTGAATTTCAGTTCCGGGGAAATCGCCACGGTGATCAGCGCCATCGCGATCGCCGCCGAAATCATCCTGATCAGCAACTATGCCGGCAAGGTCGATGTACGGCGGGTGACCGTGGTGCAGTTGGCCACGGCGTCGATCCTGGCGTTTCTGATGATCGTGCCGACCCAGGAGGCGTTGCCGGAGTTTTCCTGGTTGTTGTTGGCCAGTGCCGTCGGCCTCGGGGCCGCCAGTGCAGCGATTCAGGTGGCGATGAACTGGGCGCAGAAGAGTGTTTCGCCGACCCGTGCCACCTTGATCTATGCCGGGGAGCCGGTCTGGGCGGGGATTGCCGGGCGTCTGGCGGGTGAGCGCCTGCCGGGGATTGCGCTGCTGGGGGCTGCGTTGATTGTCGCGGCGGTGATCGTCAGTGAGTTGAAGACCAAGGGCAAACAACGGGCCGAGGCAGTCGAAGAGGCTGCGGAAGCCGAAGGGCTGGATCCGAACAAATAAACAGGGCAAATCAGGCATTTGCCACCTACCTTGTAGGATTCTGCCACAGGTTCTGGGTTGGTGATCTCCGGCGCGCCACGTATGATCCTTCGCAAACTCCTGCAGATTAGAAGCCTATGTCCCTGATAGTTCTACTGCTTCTGCCTTTTATCGGCAGCTGTCTGGCGGCCCTGCTGCCGCATAACGCACGCAATAGCGAATCCATCCTGGCCGGTGTCATCGCCCTGGTCGGCACCCTGCAGATGGCGCTGCTCTACCCGCAGATCGCCCACGGCGGCGTGATTCACGAAACCATCAATTGGCTGCCCAGCCTGGGGCTGAACTTCGTCCTGCGCCTGGATGGCTTCGCCTGGCTGTTCTCCATGCTGGTGCTGGGCATCGGTACCCTGGTGTCGCTGTACGCTCGCTACTACATGTCGCCGGAAGACCCGGTACCGCGCTTTTTCGCCTTTTTCCTGGCCTTTATGGGCGCCATGCTCGGCCTGGTGCTGTCCGGCAACCTGATCCAGATCGTGTTCTTCTGGGAACTGACCAGCCTGTTCTCCTTCCTGCTGATCGGCTATTGGCACCACCGCAGTGATGCCCGTCGCGGTGCCTATATGGCGCTGACGGTTACCGGCGCCGGCGGTCTGTGCCTGTTGGCGGGGGTATTGATTCTCGGCCATGTGGTCGGCAGCTATGACCTGGACACTGTGCTGGCGGCCGGCGATAAAATCCGCGCCCACGTCCTGTACCCGGTCCTGCTGCCGCTGATCCTGATCGGCGCCCTGAGCAAGAGCGCACAGTTCCCCTTCCACTTCTGGCTGCCCCACGCCATGGCCGCACCGACTCCGGTTTCGGCCTATCTGCACTCGGCGACCATGGTCAAGGCCGGGGTGTTTCTCCTGGCGCGTTTGTGGCCGTCGCTCTCCGGCAGCGACGAGTGGTTCTGGATTGTCGGTGGCGCGGGCGCCGCAACCCTGATGCTCGGCGCCTACTGCGCCATGTTCCAGAACGACCTCAAGGGCCTGCTGGCCTACTCCACCATCAGCCACCTGGGCCTGATCACCCTGCTGCTGGGCCTGAACAGCCCACTGGCCGCCGTGGCCGCGGTGTTCCACATTCTCAACCATGCGACCTTCAAGGCCTCGCTGTTCATGGCCGCCGGCATCATCGACCATGAAAGCGGCACCCGCGATATCCGCAAGCTCAGCGGCCTGATCAAGCTGATCCCGTTCACCGCGACCCTGGCGATGGTCGCCAGTGCCTCCATGGCCGGGGTGCCGCTGCTCAACGGCTTCCTCTCCAAGGAAATGTTCTTCGCCGAAACGGTGTTCATCAATTCCACGGCCTGGGTCGAAACGGCCCTGCCGGTGATTGCCACCCTCGCCGGTACCTTCAGCGTCGCCTACTCGCTGCGCTTTACCGTCGATGTGTTCTTCGGTCCCAAGGCCACCGACCTGCCCCACACGCCTCACGAGCCGCCGCGCTGGATGCGCGCGCCGGTGGAACTGCTGGTGTTCACCTGCCTGCTGGTGGGGATTTTCCCGGCCCAGGTGGTCGGCTCGATACTCGCCACCGCGGCCCTGCCGGTGGTCGGCGGGGTCTTGCCCGAGTACAGCCTGGCGATCTGGCACGGCCTGAATGCGCCGATGATCATGAGCCTGATCGCCATGTCCGGCGGCGTGCTGCTCTATCTGCTGCTACGCAAGCAACTCAAGCGCGGCCGCTTCAGCCGTCCACCGCTGATCGGCCGCCTCAACGGCAAGCGCCTGTTCGAGCGCTGCCTGGTGACCATCATGCGCTACGCCCGGCGCATCGAGCGCCGGGTCAGCACCCAGCGCCTGCAAACCCAGTTGTTCCTGCTGGTGCTGGCGGCGGTGGTTGCCGGCCTGATCCCGATGCTGCACAGCAGCCTGTCCTGGGGCGACCGGCCGAAGATCCCCGGTTCCATCGTCTTCGTCACCCTCTGGTTGCTGGCCATCGCCTGCGCCCTGGGCGCCGCCTGGCAAGCCAAGTACCACCGACTGGCGGCCATGATCATGGTCAGCGTCTGCGGCCTGATGACCTGCATCACCTTCGTCTGGTTCTCCGCGCCGGACCTGGCCCTGACCCAACTGGTGGTGGAAGTGGTGACCACGGTACTGATCCTGCTGGGCCTGCGCTGGCTGCCACGGCGTATCGAAGAGGTCTCGCCGCTGCCAAGCAGCATGCGCAAGGCGCGGATTCGCCGCCTGCGCGACCTGCTGCTGTCAGTCGGGGTCGGCGGCGGCATGGCCCTGCTGTCCTACGCCATGCTGACCCGCCAGACGCCCAACGATATCTCCTCGTTCTACCTCAGTCGTGCCCTGCCCGAAGGGGGCGGCAGTAACGTGGTGAACGTGATGCTGGTGGACTTCCGTGGCTTCGACACCCTCGGTGAAATCACCGTGCTGATGGCCACCGCCCTGACCGTGTTCGCCCTGCTGCGCCGCTTCCGTCCGCCGAAGGAAAGCCTCGAACTACCCAACCAGCAGCGCCAACTGGCCCCGGACGTGGCCACCGACCTGGTCAACCCGCGCAGCGCCAGCGACACCGCCCTGGGCTTCATGATGGTGCCGGCGGTGCTGGTGCGCTTGCTGCTGCCGATCGCCTTCGTGGTCTCGATGTACCTGTTTATGCGCGGGCATAACCAGCCGGGTGGCGGTTTTGTCGCCGGGCTGGTGATGTCGGTGGCGTTTATCCTGCAATACATGGTCGCCGGCACCCAGTGGGTTGAAGCACAGATGAGCCTGCGGCCGTTGCGCTGGATGGGCACCGGCCTGCTGTTCGCCACGGTCACGGGCCTGGGGGCGATGGCTCTCGGTTATCCGTTCCTGACCACCCACACCGCCCACCTGCATCTGCCGTTGCTGGGGGATATCCATGTCGCCAGCGCGTTGTTCTTCGATATCGGCGTGTACGCGGTGGTGGTCGGTTCGACCCTGCTGATCCTCACCGCCCTGGCGCACCAGTCGGTCCGCGCCCATCGGCCGAGCCAGCAACTCGGCGCCCAACCCAAGCCAGGAGCCGCCTGATGGAAGAAGTCATTGCAATTGCCATTGGCGTGCTCGCGGCCTCCGGCGTCTGGCTGGTGCTGCGTCCACGGACCTTCCAGGTGGTGATGGGCCTCTGCCTGCTGTCCTACGGGGTCAATCTATTTATCTTCAGCATGGGCAGCCTGTTTATCGGCAAGGAGCCGATCATCAAGGACGGCGTGCCCCAGGACCTGCTCAACTACACCGACCCGCTGCCCCAGGCCCTGGTGCTCACCGCCATTGTGATCAGCTTCGCCATGACCGCGCTGTTCCTGGTGGTGCTGCTGGCCTCGCGCGGCCTGACCGGTACCGACCATGTCGATGGCCGGGAGCCCAAGGAATGAACCCGATGTCGCACCTGATCATCGCCCCGATCCTGCTGCCGCTGCTTACGGCGGCGCTGATGCTGATGCTCGGCGAGAAGCACCGGCCACTCAAGGCCCGCCTCAACCTGGGCTCGAGCCTGATCGGCCTGGGCATCTCGGTACTCTTGCTGATCGGCACCCAGGCCGGCGAAACCGGCTCCATCGGCGTCTACCTGCCGAGCAACTGGCAGGTGCCATTTGGCATCGTGCTGGTGGTCGACCGTCTCTCTGCGTTGATGCTGGTGCTGACCGGGATCATCGGCGTCAGCGCGCTGCTGTTCGCCATGGCCCGTTGGGACCGTGCCGGCGCCAGCTTCCACGCGCTGTTCCAGATCCAGTTGATGGGCCTTTACGGCGCTTTCCTGACCGCCGACCTGTTCAACCTGTTCGTGTTCTTCGAAGTCCTGCTGGCCGCTTCCTATGGCCTGGTCCTGCACGGTTCGGGGCGCTCGCGGGTGTCGGCGGGCTTGCACTACATCGCGATCAACCTGCTGGCCTCGTCGTTGTTCCTGATCGGCGCGGCGCTGATCTATGGCGTTACCGGCACCCTGAACTTCGCCGACCTGGCGCTGAAGATCCCGCTGGTGCCGGAAACCGATCGCGGGCTGCTGCATGCGGGCGCGGCGATTCTCGCCGTGGCCTTCCTGGCCAAGGCCGGGATGTGGCCGCTGAACTTCTGGCTGGTGCCCGCCTACTCCGCCGCCAGCGCCCCGGTGGCGGCGATGTTCGCGATCATGACCAAGGTCGGGATCTACACGCTGCTGCGGCTGTGGACCTTGCTGTTTTCCGGCGAGGCCGGTGCCTCGGCGCATTTCGGCGGTGACTGGCTGATCTACGGCGGCATGGCGACCATCGCCTGCGCCGCCGTGGCAATCCTCGCCGCCCAGCGCCTGGAACGCATGGCCAGCCTGAGTATTCTGGTCTCGGCGGGGATCCTGCTCTCGGCCATCGGCTTTGCCCAACCGAACCTCACGGCCGGCGCGCTGTTCTACCTGGTCAGCTCGACCCTGGCCCTGAGTGCGCTGTTCCTGCTGGCCGAACTGATCGAACGCTCACGTTCGGCCAACGAACTACCGCTGGAAGAGGACATCGACCCGCTGCCCCGGCGGCTGGAGTCCTTGCACCCAAGGCCCGGCACCAACCTGGACGATGAACAGAAAGCCGTGGTCGGCCAGGTCATTCCCTGGACCATGGCCTTCCTCGGTTTGAGCTTTATCGCCTGCGCCCTGCTGATCATCGGCATGCCGCCGCTGTCCGGCTTTATCGGCAAGCTGGCCTTGCTCAGCGCCTTGCTCAATCCGAAAGGGTTGGGCATCGATGCGCCGATCTCCCTGGCGGCCTGGGGCCTGCTGGCCTTGCTGGTGCTGTCCGGGCTCGCTTCGCTGCTGGCTTTCTCGCGCATGGGCATCTCGCGTTTCTGGACACCCCAGGAGCGGCCGTCGCCAGCGCTACGGCGTTTCGAATGCCTGCCCATCTTTGCCCTGCTGGGCCTGTGCATCCTGCTGACCGTCAACGCCGAGCCGCTGTTGCGCTACACCCAGGCGGCGGCTGACTCCCTCGACAACCCCGGACAGTACATCAGCGCCGTGCAGGCCGCTCGCCCGGTGCCTAACCCGACCACCGCCGTGGAGGTACAGCCATGAAACGCCTGTTCCCCGCGCCGTGGCTGTCCCTGGCGCTGTGGCTGTTGTGGCTGGTGCTGAACCTGTCGGTCAGTCCGGGTAACCTGCTGCTGGGTGCGGCCCTCGGCGTCTTCGCTCCGGTGATGATGGCGCCCTTGCGCCCGCGGCCGATCCGTATCCGTCGCCCCGGGGTGATGCTACGCCTGTTTTTTCGGGTCGGTGCCGACGTGGTGCTGTCCAACCTCGCCGTTGCCTGGGGCGTGCTCAACGCCGGACGCCGTGCGCCGCGTTCGGCCTTCGTCAAGGTGCCCCTGGACCTGCGCGATGCCAACGGCCTGGCCGTGCTGTCGATGATCTGCACGGTGGTTCCCGGCACCGTCTGGTCGGAACTGGCCCTGGACCGCAGCGTCCTGCTACTGCACGTTTTCGACCTGGACGACGAAAACGGTTTTATCCAGCACTTCAAGACGACTTACGAACGTCCTCTGATGGAGATCTTCGAATGAGCGCACTGCTCGCCAATGCGATCCTGCTGAGCCTGTTCATCTTCAGCGTGGCGCTGGTGCTGACCGTGGTCCGGCTGTTCAAGGGCCCGTCGGCGCAAGACCGGGTCCTGGCCCTGGACTACCTGTACCTGATTGCCATGCTGATGATGCTGGTACTGGGCATCCGCTACGCCAGTGATACCTACTTCGAAGCGGCGCTGCTGATTGCCCTGTTCGGCTTTGTCGGCTCGTTTGCCCTGGCCAAATTCCTTCTGCGTGGCGAGGTGATCGAATGAACCCGTTATCCCTCTGGATCGAAATTCCGGTGGCCTTTCTGCTGGTGGCCGCCAGCCTGCTCGCCCTGTGTGGCGCCATCGGCCTGTTGCGCATGAAGGACTTCTTCCAGCGCATGCACCCGCCGGCACTGGCCTCGACCCTTGGCGCCTGGTGCGTGGCGCTGGCCTCGATCCTGTACTTTTCTGCACTCAAGTCGGAGCCGGTGATCCACGCCTGGCTGATTCCGATCCTGTTGTCGATCACTGTGCCGGTGACCACCCTGCTGCTGGCCCGGACCGGGCTGTTCCGCAAGCGCATGGCTGGGGATGATGTGCCGGCGGAAGTCAGCAGCGGGCGTACCGAAGGCGGGAGCTGAGGGCACCCGCTTTACCCTCGGCAAACAACATATGCTTATCACTTAACGATATTTAAAACTTTTCGCTTATATCGATAAAATCATTTTCAGATTCTGTCAGTCGAGGCTGAACACCCCCTCGGGCCAGGCTGGACTGGCGACAAGTGGACTTGTCGCCGGCGCCAGTCAGTTAAGGAAATGGGATCTCAAAAATGCCACCTAACCTGTAGGAGCAGGGCTTGCCCGCGAAGCTTTTAGCGTCCTCACGGACTCTTCGCCAGCAAGCCGGCGCCTACGGGTCATGTATTCGGCTTAACTGTCTGGCACCCCTTTCCATTCTCTCCAGGTCCTCCATGAACGCTATCAAGTCCCTGTCGTTGCCGGCCGCGCTGTGCGCCAGCGTGCTGTTGAACCTAGCCCCGTCCTCCTCGGCCCTGGCCGCGGGCCTGCTGGAAAAGGGTCGTAGCCAAGGCCTCAGCGCCGGTATCGCCAATGAGCAGCCGTACGCCTACATCGACACCGACGGCAAGGTCACCGGCGCCTATGTCGATGTGCTCAAGGCGATTCTCGAACCGCTGGGCATCCACAAGCTGGAAACCCCGATCACCGACTTCGGTTCCCTGGTCCCCGGTGTCACCGCCAAGCGTTTCGATCTGATCGGCGAAGGCCTTTTTATCAACGCCAATCGCTGCAAGGTCATCGGTTTCTCCAACCCGATCACCCGCTCCGGCGGCGCCTTCATCGTCAAGGCCGGCAACCCGCTGAACCTGCACAGCCTCAAGGATGTCGCCAACAACGGCCAGGCACGCCTGGCCACCCAGGCCGGCACCAACCAGGTCCAGGAAGCCCGCGACAGCGGCGTTCCAGCGGCCAATCTGGTGCTGTTCGACAAGGACACCGAAGCCCTCTCCGCCCTGGAGGCCGGACGTATCGACGTGGTGTATTTCCCCGACGCGGAAATCATCGGCCTGCTCAAGAAAGCCGCCAACCCCGCTATCGAACGCGCTCTGCCTTTCGCGCAGATCCCCGATGCCCAGGGCAAGCCAAGCTGGAACTACCAATCCTATGGCCTGCCGAAAAACGATCCGGCCTTTACCCAGGCCTTCAACGAACAGTTGGCCAAGCTGCGGGCCTCCGGTGAGTTGCTGAAGATCCTGCAGAAATACGACTACACCGAAAACGAGCTGCCCGACCTGGACGTCACCGCCGCCCAACGTTGCAGCCAGTAACCAGACGCTGAAACGGCCTCAAACCCACACGAGTACAGGCCATGTCCCTCGATACCCCGGCCGTGGAAACGGCCCTGTTCATCGCGCGCCAGTTGGCCCATGGCGCGTGGGTGACCGTGCAAATCACCTTCCTCGCGGAGCTGCTGGTACTGGTGCTGTCGCTGGTGATCGCGCTGATGCGCCTGTCGCCCTGGCGCGCGCTGCGCTGGTTCGCCAGCGCCTATGTCGAGCTGCTGCGTGGCATTTCGGCCCTGGTGCTGCTGTTCTACCTGTTCTTTATCCTGCCGCTGTTCGGTATCAGCCTGTCGCCGATGACCACCGGGGTGATCGGCCTGGGCCTGACTTTCTCGGCCTACGGCTCGGAGATCGTCCGCGCGGCGCTGATGAATGTCAGCGCCGGGCAACGTGATGCCTTGCGCGCCCTGGACTTCGGGCCGCTGGCGGCCTTTCGGCGGATCATCCTGCCCCAGGCCCTGCCGTTTATGCTGCCACCGCTGGGCAACCAGTTGGTCGAGTTGATGAAGACCACTTCGCTGGTGTCGCTGATCACCTTGAGCGACCTGACCTTTTCCGGCAATCAGCTGGTGACCACGCTGGGGCAACAGACGCTGATCTGGAGCATCGTGCTGGTCTGCTACTTCGTCATGGCCTGGCCATTGACCTGGCTGGTGCGGCGTTATGAACACCACAGTTCGGCCTGGCGCCGGGAGTAACCATGGAATTCGACTTCGAGTTTGCCTGGTCGATCCTGCCCGACCTGCTGCGTGGCCTGCTGGTCACCGTGCAGGTGGTGGTGCTCGGTTTCCTCCTGGCGGTACTGCTCGGGCTGATCCTGGCGATTGCCCAACGCTCATCGGTCAGCGCAATACGGCGCGGCTGCCAGGGCTATCTGAGCTTTTTTCGCAACACGCCGCTGATGGTCCAGCTCTATGTGCTGTTCTTTGCCCTGCCCTCGGCCGGGATTACCCTGCCGGCGATCTCCACAGGGGTGATCGGCCTCGGGCTCTACTACAGCGCCTATATCGCCGAGGCCTATCGCGGTGCCATCGACGGTGTACCGGCGGGCCAGTGGCAAGCCGCCCGGGCGCTGGACTTCGACACAGCCACCACCTGGCGCCGGATCATCCTGCCCCAGGCCCTGAAACCGATGCTGCCGGTGCTGGGCAACTACCTGATCGGCATGTTCAAGGAAACTCCGCTGCTGGCGGTGATCACCATTCCGGAGCTGTTCCAGGCCGCCAAGCAGGTGGCCGGGATGAGCTATCGCTACACCGAACCCTATACGCTGATGGCCGTGCTGTTCCTGATCATCAGCGTGCCGACTTCCCTGCTCTTCAAGTACCTGGAAAGGCGCAGCCATGTCTGACGTTGTACACCTCGCGGCCACGGCGCCGGCACAGATCCGCCTCACCCAGGTGGTCAAGCACTTCGGCGCGACCCGGGTCATCGACCACCTCGACCTGAGCATTCCCCAAGGGCAGAAAGTCGCGCTGATCGGCCCCAGCGGTTCGGGGAAATCCACCGTATTGCGCTTGATCAAGGGCCTGGAAAGCTACGAGCAGGGCCACATCGAGGTCGACGGCGTGGCGGTCAGCGCCAAGGGCGGCGGCTGGCGCTGGCCCGGCACGAAAAAAGCCCCGGTGGAGCATCGGGTCGGCATGGTCTTCCAGCAGTTCAACCTGTTCCCGCACCTGACCGTTCGGGAAAACATCACCGAGGCGCCGTTGCAGGTGCTCAAGGTCAGTCGCGAAGAAGCCCTGGACCGCGCCCAGGCCTATCTGGCGATGGTCGGCCTGAGCCACAAGGCCGATGCCTATCCCGCCCAGCTGTCCGGCGGCCAGCAGCAGCGGGTGGCCATCGCCCGGGCCCTGGCGATGCGTCCGAAGGTGATGCTGTTCGACGAGGTGACCTCGGCCCTCGACCCGGAACTGGTGGGCGAAGTGCTGGAGGTGATTCGCACGATTGCCCATGAGCAACAGGTGACCATGCTGCTGGTGACCCACGAAATGAAGTTCGCCCAGGACATCGCCGACCGGGTGCTGTTCATGGAGGCCGGGCGTATTGTCGCCGACGGCACGCCCCGGCAGATCCTGGTGGAGCCGGACAACGAACGCACCCGGCGCTTTCTCAATCGGGTCGAGCAGCGTTAACGGCTCGCCGTGCGCTGAAAAACGCCCGGCCATCGCGCTTGAGCAGGTCGAGCATGGTCTGCGCGGCTGGCGATAAGTAAGCGCCGGCCCGCACCGACACCACCAGCGTACGCTTCATGGTGGTTTCCTTGAGCCGCACTTCGCGCAGGTGCGTCGCGCCCTTCACATCCTCCAGGGTTTCCCGTGCCAGGAAACTCAACAGGCGGGTCTGGCCGATCAGCCGCGGTAGCAGCGAAATGGTGTTGGTCTCGATCTGCACCGAGGGCAGCGGCAGATCGTGAGCCAGGAACACATTGTCGATCCAGCGTCGGGATGAAACACCCGACGCAGGCAACACCCAACGATAACGCCCCAGCTCGCTCAGGCGAATCGGCGCGTCGAAGATCGGGTGATTGCGACTGGCAACCACCACCGCTTCGTCATCGAACAGCGGATGCGACAACAGCTGGGGGTCATCGTCGAACAGTGGGCAGATCACCATGTCCAGGCGTCCGGAACGCAGGGATTCGCGCAACATATCGTCCTGGCCGATCGCCAGGCTCAAAGTGATCTCCGGCGCCCGCTCCAGCAAGGCCGCAGTCAGTTGCGGCAGCAGGTATTCGGCCATGCTCGACGCGCAGCCCAGGCGGATATTGCCCAGCACGCCACTGGCGAAATCGCGTATTTCACGGTGGGTCTCGGCAATGCTCTGCTGCAACTGCCGACCGCGCTGCTGCAATAACTCGCCGACCGGCGTCAGCTTGATCCGTCGGCCCTCGCGCTCGAACAGCTTGGTGCCGAACGACTCCTCCAGCCGTTGGATGCTCTTGGTCAGCGCCGGCTGGCTGCGATTGAGCTTCTGCGCCGCGCGGCCCAGATGACCCAGCTCGGCAATGGTTTCGAAATAGGTGAGATCCCGCAGGTCCATATCAATCAACCAAAGTTATCGTTTCATCACAATTAGAAACTAGACTTGATCGATCAGGCTATCAATAATTTACCCACTGCGCCGCTTTCAACGCCCTGCAACAGGAGCGTCCAGCGCTTTGGAGAGTGCTCTTGACCACATTATCATCCTCATCCTCCCGGCTTTCCCTGACCACCTGGCCGCGCTCGTTGCAATGGCTGGCCCTGCTGTTGCTGGCCGGCGGCAGCGGACAACTGCTCAAGTACGCCGAGTTGCCCGCCGGGCAATTTATCGGTCCGATGCTGGTGGCAATCGCCTTTGGCGTCAGTGGCGCCAGCATCCGTGTTCACCGCCAGGCGTTCCGCCTGGGCCAGGGTTGCATCGGCCTGCTCGCCGCCCACTCCATAACCCTGGCGGTACTGACGTCAATGTCCGACTCCTGGCACCTGATGCTGTTCGCCACGGTACTGACGGTATGCCTGAGCGCCATGGTGGGCCTGGCGATGGTGCGTTTCGGCGGGATCCAGGCCAGCACCGCCGCCTGGGGCACCTCCCCTGGAGCGGCATCGGCCATGGTCGCCATGGCCGATGATTTCGGCGCCGACGGGCGGGTCGTGGCAACCATGCAGTATGTGCGGGTGGTCTGCGTGGTCATGATCGGGGCGCTGGTCAGCCATGTACTCGAAGCACCGGTCAACGGCAGCGAATCCCATGCCGCCGATGCCGCGCTGCATGGCTTCAACCTGCTCAACCTGGGGCTGACGCTGATCACCGTGGTGTTCGGCGTGGTGCTGGGCGCGCGCGTACCGGCGGGGGCCCTGCTGGTACCGCTGCTGATCGGTGCCGTCCTGCAACTGTCCGGGCTGCTGCATATCACCCTGCCCGCCTGGCTGCTGGCAATCGCCTACGGCGCCATCGGCTGCTACGTCGGCCTGCGTTTCGACCGCCCCACCGTGCTCTATGTCTGGAAACACCTGCCGGCCATGATCCTCAGCGCCATCAGCCTGATCGCCCTGTGCGCCGCCTCGGCCTGGGTCCTGGCGAAGTGGCTCGGCCTGGACTTCCTCTCGGTCTACCTGGCCACCAGCCCCGGCGGGCTCGACACCATGGCGATCATCGCAGTCGACACCCATTCGGATGTCGGCCTGGTCCTGGCGATGCAGACCTTGCGCCTGCTGGCGGTGATCTTCACCGGCGCGTTCTTTGCCCGGCTGGTGATTCGCTTCTCCCTACCCATCAAGCCCTAGGCACGACAAGACTCACCGATGACGAAGCATTCATGGCACAATCTGCGTCGTTACCTTAGTCAAAATACGAACGACATTGATTAAGATTTGTTTGAGAGTCATGCTGGTTTTGACGTTTTTTTCTCATTTCACCCTCTAAATTGCCGCCCCAGACAAACATGCGAATGATTCCCATTGTTTAACTGGGCCGGCGAGCCGGGTGTAGATGCACCGAAAATCGCCAGCCACCTCGACTACTAAAAGACTGCAGGAGCTACCCACGCAATGATTCCCCGTCTGCCTTCGTTTCTGAAAACCGCCTTTCTGACCACCGCCATGCTCAGCGCCGGCCACGCCTATGCGGCCCCAAGCGCCGACGGCATCGTGGTCTACAACGCCCAGCACGAAAGCCTGACCAAGGCCTGGGTCGATGGTTTCACCAAGGAAACCGGGATCAAGGTGACCCTGCGTAATGGCGACGACACCGAGATGGGCAACCAGATCGTCCAGGAAGGCGACAAGTCGCCAGCCGACGTGTTCCTGACCGAGAACTCCCCGGCCATGGTCCTGGTGGACAACGCCAAACTGTTCGCACCGGTGGCCCCGACCACTCTGGAACAGATCGGTGCAGCCTACCGTCCGGCCCACGGCAACTGGGTCGGCATCGCCGCCCGCTCCACCGTGTTCGTCTACAACAAGAGCAAGTTGACCGAAGCCCAACTGCCCAAGTCCCTGCTCGACCTCGCCTCGCCTGAGTGGAAAGGTCGTTGGGCCGCCTCGCCGGCCGGTGCCGACTTCCAGGCCATTGTCGCCGCCGTACTGGAACTCAAGGGCGAAGCCGCGACCCTGGACTGGCTCAAGGCAATGAAGACCAACGCTTCGATCTATCGCGGCAACAGCGCGGTGCTCAAGGCGGTCAATGCCGGGCAAGTCGAAAGCGGTGTGATCTACCACTACTACAGCTTCGGCGACCAGGCCAAGACCGGCGAGAACAGCAAGAACACCTCGCTGCACTACTTCAAGCACCAGGATCCGGGCGCTTTTGTCAGCACCTCCGGCGGTGGCGTGTTGAAGTCGAGCAAACACCCGGAAGAGGCCCAGGCCTTCCTCAAGTGGATCACCGGCAAAGATGGCCAGGCGGTTCTCAAGAACGGCAACTCGTTTGAATACGCGGTGGGCGTGGGTGCCGAATCCAATGCGAAACTGGTGCCGCTCAAGGACCTCGACGCACCCAAGGTCGATGCCTCGAAACTCGACAGCAAGAAAGCGGTTGAGTTGATGACCCAGGCCGGAATCCTGTAATTGATCCCAGAGTCCATTTCCCCCCTGGACCCCGCCGCAGTCGCATACGCGCCTGCGGCGCTTTCGCGCAAGCGATCCAGAAATTTCTTCGGGCGCCAGGGCAATGCCTGGATCATCGGGCTGTCCGTGCTGGTGTCCCTGCTGGCGTTGTTGCCGATCGCCTTCGTGATCCTGTCTTCCTGGCAAACCGGGTGGACCACCCTTGAAGCGCTGGTCTGGCGTCCGCGGGTGGCCGAGCTGCTGACCAACACCCTGTTGCTGATGGTCATCACCATTCCGCTGTGCGTGGCACTGGGGCTGGCCCTGGCCTGGCTGACCGAACGCACCGACCTGCCCGGCCGCCGCGCCTGGTCATTGCTGGCCACCGCGCCCCTGGCCGTACCGGCGTTCGTCCACAGCTACGCCTGGGTCAGCCTGGTGCCGCCGATCCACGGGCTGTTCGCCGGGGTGCTGGTCTCGGTGATCGCCTATTTCCCGTTTCTCTACCTGCCGATTGCCGCGACCCTGCGCCGCCTGGACCCGGCCATCGAGGATGTCGGCGAGTCCCTGGGGCTCAAACCCTGGGCGGTATTTTTCCGCATTGTCCTGCCGCAACTGCGCCTGGCGATCTGCGGCGGCGCCTTGCTGGTCGGCCTGCACCTGCTGGCCGAATACGGCCTCTACGCGATGATCCGCTTCGACACCTTCACCACGGCGATCTTCGACCAGTTCAAGTCGACCTTCAGCGGACCGGCGGCCCATACCCTGGCCGGGATCCTGGCGCTGTGCTGCCTGGGCCTGTTGACCGTCGAGTCGGCCGCCCGGGGCAAGGCCCGTTATGCCCGGGTCGGTTCCGGCAGCGCGCGGCAACAACGCACGGTACGCCTCAGCCGCAGCACCAAGCTGCTGGCGCTGAGCATCCCGATCGTCAGCAGCCTGCTGGCCCTCGGCGTGCCGCTGGTCACCCTGGGCAACTGGCTGATCGCCGGTGGCCGCGAGGTCTGGCAAATGGGCGACCTGCTGCCGGCCCTGGAACAGACGCTGCTACTCGGTGCCGCCGGCGCCCTGCTGACCACCTGCGCGGCGGTGCCCGTGGCCTGGTTGTCGATCCGCTCGCCCGGACGCCTGCATCGCCTGCTGGAAAGCTGCAACTACATCACCAGTTCCCTGCCCGGCATAGTCGTGGCCCTGGCCCTGGTCACGGTCACCATCAACTTCGCCCGACCGATCTACCAGACCTCGATCACCGTCCTGCTGGCTTACCTGTTGATGTTCATGCCCCGCGCCCTGGTCAGCCTGCGCGCCGGTATCGCCCAGGCGCCGGTGGAACTGGAGAATATCGCCCGCAGCCTCGGGCGCTCACCGGTCCGCGCGCTCTGGTCGATCACCCTGCGTCTTGCCGCGCCGGGGGCCGCCGCCGGTGCCGCACTGGTGTTCCTGGCCATTACCAACGAACTGACCGCCACCCTGCTGCTCGCACCCAACGGCACACGGACCCTGGCCACCGGTTTCTGGGCCATGACCAGTGAAATCGACTATGCCGGCGCCGCGCCCTATGCGCTGCTCATGATCCTGCTGTCGCTGCCGCTGACCGGGCTTCTCTATCATCAATCCAAACGCACGGCTGGCCGATGAACGCTCTTGAAATCAACGCGCTGTACAAGTCCTTCGGTTCGCAAGCGGCCCTGGAAGATATCCATCTGTCGATTGCCACCGGTAGCCGCACGGCCATCGTCGGCCCATCCGGCTCGGGCAAGACCACCCTGCTGCGGATGATCGCCGGTTTCGAATTTCCCGACGCCGGGCGTATCACCCTCGACGGCCAACCGCTGGTGGATGCCCAGACCCAGGTCCCGGCCCACCAGCGTCTGATTGGTTATGTGCCGCAAGACGGCGCGCTGTTTCCCCATATGACAGTGGCCGATAACATCGCCTTCGGTATCGTCGACAAGGCTACCCGGCAACAACGGGTGGCCGAGCTGATGGACAGCGTGGCCCTGGAGCCGCAGATGGGCAAACGCTGGCCCCATGAGTTGTCCGGCGGTCAGCAACAGCGGGTGGCACTGGCCCGCGCCCTGGCGCAACGCCCTCGGTTGATGCTGCTGGACGAGCCCTTTTCCGCCCTCGACACCGGGCTGCGGGCATCCATGCGCAAGATGGTCGCGCGGCTGCTGTCCGAAGCCGGGGTGACCACTATCCTGGTCACCCACGACCAATCCGAAGCCCTGTCCTTTGCCGATCAGTTGGCGGTAATGCGCAAGGGCCGGCTGGTACAGGCCGGACACCCGATGGACCTGTACCTGCGTCCGGACGATGAGGACACCGCGCTGTTCCTTGGCGATGCGGTGATCCTGCCTGCCCTGATCGAAAACGGCTGGGCGCAATGCGACCTGGGCCGGCTGGCGGTCAATGATGAAGGCCGCCACGGCCAGGCGCAGATCATGTTGCGCCCCGAGCAGTTGCAACTCGCGGCCCAGGCGCCGGGACAAGCGGACGGCAACGGCAGCCCGGCGGTGGTCACCGAATGCGACTTCGGCGGCAACACCTGCACCTTGACCGTGGAGCTGAAGGCACCGGCCGCCGACGGACAGAAACGTTCATTGCTGGTGCGTAGCTCCGGCATGCACGCACCCCGGGTCGGCAGCCAAGTGCTGGTCTCGGCCCTGGGCCATGCCCATGTGCTGGGGCGCCAGGCCGTCCGCTAGCCGTTCACCACCTCGGCGCTGTTCGCCCAGGGCGCAACCAGTCGCCGAGGTGTCCCGCAGGTCCGGTGCTTGAACACGAAGTGCCGGCACTTTTCTGCAAAGCCATTACGATCCTCGACCATATCCAGGCGCATCTGCGCCAACTCTTCGTCGCGGCAGCGCTCCATGTCTTCGACATCCCGGGCACGCCGGCGCTCGCGTACGGCTTTATAAAGAGGGTCGTGGGCGACACGCTGCGCCTGGGCCATCAACCAGTTGCCAAAGGCCTGCGGGCAACGCGGGCCGATGTCCTGGACCAGGCCGATTTCCAGCGCCTGGGCGACGCTGATCGGCAAGCAGTCTTCGCTGAGCTGCAGCGCACGCTCATAGCCCACCGCGCGAGGCAGACTGTAAGTCCAGTATTCGGAGCCATAGAGGCCCATGCTCTTGTAGTGAGGGTTGAGCACCACGCCACTGCGGGCGAACACCCCGTCGGCCGCCAGGGCCAGCATCACCCCACCGGCGCCGGCGCTACCGGTCAGGCCGCTGACCACCAGTTGCCGCGCGGTCAGCAACTCACGGCAGACATCGTTGATTGCGCGGATATTGGCCCAGGCCTCAAGCCCGGGCACCGCCGCCGCCTGGATCACGTTGAGGTGCACACCATTGGAAAAACTGCCGCGCCCGCCACGGAACAGCAGCACCTCGGTGTCCTGGGCCTTGGCCCAGCGCAGGGCACTGACCAACCGTCGACATTGCTCGGTGCTCATGGCGCCGTTGTAGAACTCGAAGGTCAGCTCGCCCACACCGTCCAGTTCACGATACCGGATCGGCTGGTAGGCCTCCTTGCAATACGGGTGGCTGGCGACAGACCAATTCAAGGTCGGCACCCTGTCGAGCCGACCGGCCAGCACATGCCGCGCCGGGCGTTTGAACGTCTCCTCCCCCAGCCGGGGTTTGCGCCGCAATGAGCCGATCCACAGGCTGCGGTCTCCGGTCGCCACCAGCACCGCATCGTCATGCACCGCCAGCAGTTGGCCCGGCGTTCCACAGCGGCTGTCGAGATGGGCGTCATAGAGGTAGCAGGATTCGCCCAGCAGTTCGGCGAGCACGCCGGGCTGGCCGTCGGCGGCGTCGATGCGCCGCTGGATCAGTTCGGCGTCATCCTGCCAACTGAAGGCGCGGTCGCTCTGCTTCATATTCGCTTGCAGACGCCCGCGAACCTCCGGCAAACGGTAATCCAGGGGCAGGGGCACAAAGTCTCTGCCGAACCGGGCCACCACGTCGTGGATGCAGGTCATGGCCGCGTCGGCCACCGGGCCGTTGTAGAGCTCGGACTTGCGCACGCCCGCCGGCATCTCGAATTCACAGGTGGCCCAGATCGCCCCGCTGTCCATTTCCTCGGCGGCCTGCAAGGCGGTCACGCCCCAGGTGGGCAACTGCCGGGTGATCGCCCAATCCAGCGCACTGGCGCCGCGATCACCGACAATCCCGGGGTGGATGATCACCACCGGGCGCTGCGGGTCCTGCCACAACCGGGCCGGCACCCGGTCCTTGAGAAACGGGCAGATCACCAGGGCCGCATCGGTGTTTTCGATCTGTTGGCAAACCGTATCTTCGTCGCTGAACAGCACCACACTGGGCACGTGCCCCGCTTCGCGCAGTTCCAACCAGGCGCGCTGGGTCAAGCCGTTGAATGCCGATGCCAGCAGAATGATTTTCAATGAACGCATAACGGAACTCCTCCTTGAGCAATACGCCGGGCCCCACGCTGCAACGAGCAATCCATGGCCCGACCGGAGCCGCTACAGTAAAGCGCCCCACCCGCGGCACCTTGACCGAGGTCAACAGACAACCGTACGGCGGGAGCATTCGCGCAGCATCGATTTCTCGGCTAGGATTTTCCGCTCATGGAGTCGCCCGACTATTCAGCGGGCTTTTGAACAAGGAGAGAGAAATGACCGCAGTTCGTCTTGCAGAGCGTGCCTATCGCAGTTGGTCCAGCCCCATCCTGCTGGAACTCAAGGAACGGGAACATCAGTTGGACCCGTCCGCCCGCGTTGCCCTGATCAATGTATTGCAAGAGCGCCGCCTGATCGAGAGCGACAGGCCTTCAGCCGTGGTGCAGCCCATCCGGCCGGGCGTCGAGTGAAGGCAAGGCACCCAGTCCGCGCAACCAGCCGTGTTCGGCAAACGCCAGCATCTCCTGGTCGCCGCGACTGTCGCCATAGGCAAACAGTACCCGCCCGCGCGCATCGCCCAGCCAGTGCTGCAACTGCCGGACCTTTTCCGGCCCCCAGCAGTTGGGCGACGCCAGGCGTCCGGTAAAACGTCCGTTGCGAAACTCCAGTTGCGTGGCCAGTACCGCATCAAAACCGGCGGCCTGGGCCCAGTGCTCGAGATAGAGCGTGGGCGATGCACTGACCAGCACCAGACGGTGCCCCAGGCGCTTGTGCGCCTCGATCCGTTCGAGCATTTCCGGACGGATCAGCGTCGGCAGGCGCTCGGCGACATAACGCGCCGCGGCCTCTTCCAGCTCGACCTGGCTCCTGCCACGCAGGGTGAACGCCAGAAACCGGGCCTTGGCCTCGGCCCGCTTGCACAGCCCCGTATACATACCCGCCAGCCAGGGCAAGACCAGCAGTCCGGCGATCAGAAAACGCCGGTTACCCACCTGGTAACGGACGAAATCCCGCAAGCTGTCGGTGGTGGTAATGGTGCCGTCAAAATCGAAGGCCACGCAGGTTACGGCTTGCGGCGCGGCACTGTTTGAAATCGTCATTGCTGTTTCACGCTCATGAACCGAACGGGCACAGTGTCTCACTCCTGCGCGACAATTGCCTGAACGACAGGTATCGCCAATGCCCTTCCCTCACGAGCCCGCTCGCTCCCGCAACTGACCGCCTGGCTGCGGGAGCGGGTTTATCTCAGAGGCTTAGTGGCCCGTCTCGCAATTGATCATCCAGCTCACGCCAAAACGGTCTTCGAACATTGCGAAGTACTCGGCCCAGAAGGTCTTGGCCGGCGCCATATGGATGTTGCCACCGTCGCTCAGGCCAGCGAACAGTCGCTTGGCCTCGTCAACGCTGTCGACATTGAGCGACACCGAAATGCCCTGCATTTTGCTGTACGGCTGATGCGGCGGACAATCGGAGGCCATCAGGCTGAAATCCCCCACCGTCAGGCGGGTATGCAGGATCTTGTCCTGGTTCGGTGCATCCTTGGGGATGCAGGCCTCTTCCGGCGCATCGGCGAACGACAGGGAAAACAGCTCGCCACCGAGCACCTTTTTGTACAGGGCAAAGGCCTCCTTGCAGTTGCCGTTGAAGGTCAGGTAAGGAATGATTTTCAGGCTCATGATGGATCTCCTGTTCTGGCAGGTTTTCAGGATTGACCGGACATCTTCGCGCGCAGGTGTTCTTCCTGTTCGCGCAACTCGGGGGTCAGGCTCTCGCCAAAGTCCTCGGCCTCGAAGATCTGGCGGATTTCGATTTCAGAGTCGCTGGCCATCGGGTTCGGGCAACGCTTGACCCAGTCGATGGCTTCTTGCAGTGACTGCACATTGAAGATCCAGAAACCGGCAATCAGTTCCTTGGTCTCCATAAAGGGTCCGTCGACCACACTCCTCTGTTTGCCGCTGAACTGCACGCGCACACCCTTGGCGCTGGGGTGCAGCCCCTCCCCGGCAAGGATTACACCGGCCTTGGCCAGTTCTTCGTTATAGGCGCCCATGGCCGCCAGCAATTCGTTACTGGGCATTTCGCCGGCTTCCGATTCCGGGCTGGCTTTGACGATCACCATAAATCGCATGGTCGTATCTCCTGATGACAGTGCTAGACAAGTTTAGACAAGCCAATAAGTGGCCCCGTCGACTAATCGAATGAGCGAGCGCGGAATCGACACAGGGTGAATTTTTTTACTGATCGCCGTGGATCCGTTTGCAGCGATCGAGGAAATCGGCGATCGATGGCGCCGTCGCTCATTCGACCAAGCATAGAAATAGACAACGCAAAACCACGGATTGGCTCTGGAACCCTGATCGTTACAAGGCAGCCCCTACACACAGTTGCCGTAAGTCCTACCTCGAAACAGACATTGAAGCGCAGCCCTATGCCGTACCTGGAGAAAGCACTACCATCGAAAAGCCATTGCCCACGACAACCCCCACCAGAGAGGAAACATGGAGTCTCCTGCAATCTCGATTGGCCCACGTTCAGATTTTGCCCTTGCGCTCTCCGGCGGCGGCGTTCGGGCCATGACGTTTCACCTTGGCGTGCTCAAATACCTCGCCGAACAACAGGCCCTGGAACAGGTCACGCAGATTTCCACGGTGTCCGGCGGTAGTCTGCTGGTGGGCCTGATGCTTCACGAAAACCACGGCCAGTGGCCCGACTCCGCGACCTTCCTGCAACATATCTACCCCGCCCTGCAAGCCAGGCTGTGCTCACGCAGCCTGCTCTGGAGCGCCTTGCGCCAATTGTGCAACCCGCTGAATTGGCGCTTCCTGCTGTCCCGGGCCAACCTGCTGGCCCTGGCCCTGCAAAAGGAATGGGGGGTGACCGCCCTGCTGCCGGAGATCGCCGCCAAACCCGACTGGTCGATCAACGGCACCACGGCGGAAAACGGCAAGCGCTTTCGCTTCAAGCGCAGCAATATGGGTGACTACTCCATCGGTTACGCCAGCACCACCGGCTTCCCCCTGGCCCAGGCCCTGGCGGTGTCGGCGGCGTTCCCCGGTGGCATCGGCCCGCTGTCGCTCAAGACCCGCCGTTTCAAATGGATGCAGCGCGAATGGGAAGCCCCACTCAACAGCGCCGTCGAGATGCGTTTGCCGTTCAAGAAGCTGCGGCTCTACGACGGCGGCGTCTATGACAACCTCGGCCTGGAACCTTTTTTCGACGCAGCTACCGGACAGACCAAGCGCTACGAATACCCGATCATTCTCTCGGACGCGGGCGCACCGCTGAAGCCGGGGTTTGACGCCGGGGTGCTGAGCCCCTGGCGACTCAAGCGCCTGGCCGACATCATGTCCGACCAGACCCGGGCGTTGCGCAGCCGGACCTTTGTCGAATACCTGAAGAAAGCCCCGGGACGCGGCGGTTACCTGAGTATCGCCAGCTCCCTGATCGACTCGTTCAAAGGCAGCGATGCGGCCTTTGCCGCGGGTTTCCCCACCACCCTGAATCGCCTCAAGCCCGAGGTGTTCGAGCGGATCGCCCGACATGGCTATGCCGTGGCGCAAGCGACCGACCGGGAGTACCCGCTACTGCCCGTGGCCTCGAAAACAGCGGAGCTCCTCGTGCTCTCGTAAAGCCGCAACAGTCAGGGCAGCGCCAGCACGCCCAGGCTGGCACTGATCACCAGGGCGGTGCCGACAAACTGCATCGGGATCATCGGCTGGGCCAGCACCACATAACCGGCCAGGGCGCCCACTGCCGGTTCGGCGCTCATCAGGATGCCGAACGAAGACGCCGGCATCCGCCGCAACGCAACCATCTCCAGGCCATAAGGCAGCAGCGGTACGAACAAGGCCAAGCCCGCGCAGTTGGCGATCTGCAACAGCGGCGGATGGCCGCCGCTTTGCCAAAGCCCCAGGGGCGTGGCAATCAGGGCAGCGGCCAGCAGCGATACCGACAACCCTTCAAAGCCCTGGAACAGCCGACCGACCTTTTTCATCATCAGGATATAAGCCGCCCAACCCGCCGCCGAACCGAACGCCAGCAACACACCCAGTGGCTCGCCGATCCAGCCCTCCTCATTACGTGCCAGCAGCAACACCCCGGTTACCGCCAGCAAAGGCCAGATCAACGCTCGCCAGCTACGTACCCCGAGGCTGGCCACCAGCAATGGACCGAGAAACTCGATGGCGATCGCCAGCCCCAGTGGAATGCGCTGGATCGCCGCGAAGAAACAGGTGGTCATCACCGCCATCGCCAGGCCAAGACTCCCGGCGGCCAGCCAGCGTGACAGCGAAAACCGATGCAGGCGCGGCCGCACCAGCAGCGCAAGAACCGCCGCCGCCCAGCACAGGCGCAGCCAGGTGGTACTGAAGGTGCCATAAGTCTCCATGGTCGGCGACGACAGCGCCGCGCCGAACTGGACAAAGAGCATCGACAGCACGCAGAGCATGGCCGCCCATAACAGCGCGCGGTGGTGTGTCCTGCCGGTATCGGAGAGCGGTAGTCCGGTGGCATTTTCCTGCATGCTGAAGTCTCCTGTGAATGTCGAGCCATCCTAGCCAGTCGCAGAGACTTCAAATAAGCTGATATTTCTTATCCAGACTTCACGAATATTGATAATGCGCGATCTCGACAGCAGTCTGTTGCGAACCTTCGTCACCGTCGCCGAAACCGGTGCGGTGGGCACGGCCGCCCGGCGCCTGGCACGCACCCAGGCCGCGGTCAGCATGCAGTTGCGGCGGCTGGAGGAAGACCTCGAACGCCGCCTGTTCGACCGCTCGCCACGGGGCCTGCGCCTGACCGAGGCCGGCCACCTGCTATTGCCTTACGCCCACAGCATTCTTGGCGCCGGGACCGATGCCCGACGAGCCTTGTCCGCCAGCCAGATCGCCGGCACCGTGCGCCTGGGTCTGCTCGAAGACATTGCGGTGGGCAGCCTGCCCCGGGCGCTACGGCGCTTCTCCTCAGCCTATCCACACATTTCCCTGGAAATTGTGATCGACAGCAGCGTGGCCATGTCCGCCAAACTGGCGGACGGTACCCTGGATGTGATCATCGGTGACGCCTCGGCGATCACTGCCCAGCCCCAGGCCTGCTGGACCCAGTCGTTGTTCTGGGTCGGGGCTCGCGGCCTGGCCCTGCCCGCCGACCTGAGCACACAGAGCCTGCCCCTGGTGACCTTTGGCGGTGGCTGCCTGTGGCATGGCCAGGTGGTGAAAATCCTCAAGCGGGCGAACATCCCCTGGCGCGTGGTCTGCAGCAGCACCAGCCTGCCGGCGGTACAGTCGGCGGTCGAGGCCGGCCTGGGCATCACGGTGTTGCTGGAAGGCAATATCCGCAGCGAAAGCATGCGTGTACTGGGCCCGGCCGATGGCCTGCCGGCGCCGCCCATCGTCGATTTCGCCCTCTATGTCCGCCGGGTACCGGCGGTCCAGGCCGCCGCGGTCCAGGCGCTGCAAAGCTTCCTCGGGGAAGAGTTGAATATCATCATGCCCCGGTCGCTGACTTCGGAAACGGCAGGTGCTCTTGCAGAAAGTCAATAAACGCCCGCAGCTTGGGCACCACGTGCCGACCTGAGGGCCACAGTACATTGAATTGACCGGTTTCCTGGGTGAAGCTGTCCAGCACGGTAATCAGTTCACCATTTTCCAGCTCCCGCGCAATCAGGAAATCCGCCACGTAAATCAGCCCCAGGCCCTCAACCGCGAAAGCCGTTCGACCATCCTGGGCATTGCAGACCATCGAACAGGGCAACCCCGCTTCGGCGTCCTCTCCAGCCCCCGACAGCATCCAGCTCTGCAGCTTGCCGGTCAGGGGGTAACGAAAATGAATGCAGGCGTGGGCCCACAGATCCGCAGGCGTGAGTGGAACCCCGCGCCGGGAGAAATAGGCCGGTGAGCCGGCGACCAGCATCCGAAAGCCCCCCAACGGTCTGGCACTGAGCCCGGAATCCTTGGGTTCCCCGGTCCGGATCACCGCATCGAACCCCTCCTCGATCACTTCCACCACCCGGTCGGTAAACTCCAGGTCGAGCTGGATATCCGGATAGCGTCGCTGGAATTGGGTAAAGACTGGCAGAAAGGGCTTGCCGATCATCGGCAGGCTGATACGCAGCCGCCCCTGGGGCATCGACGATAGCTGCGACAGCTCGGCGTTAGCGGCGTCCAACTCCCCAAGTACCCGCTTGCAGCGCTCCAGATACAGCATCCCTTCGCCCGTTAGCGCGATGCTCCGGGTGCTGCGATGAAACAGGCGCACGCCGAGCTTTTCCTCCAGCCGCGCCATGCTCTTGCTGACCGCCGATGCCGAAATCCCCAGAAAGCGTCCGGCCGCCACGAAACTGCGGGCCTCGGCGGCCTGCACAAACACACCGATTGCACTCAGACTGTCCATACCCACCCCATTAATGACTCCAGAGTCCATTCTAAACGGATCTACAAACCATTTTTCCAGTCGATGTTCATCGCTATCGTCTACACCTACTCAACTGGAGCACCGTGATGGACAAGATATTCGTGATCAACGCCGGCACCCCTTATGCCTTTGCCAAAGGCGACTTGAACCGCAGCCTGCATGACACCGCGGTCAGCCTGCTGACCCGCTCCGGGTACGAGGTCCGCTCCACCCACCTGACAGAGGGTTACCGGGAGGAGGAAGAAGTCGCCAAGTTCCTCTGGGCCGATGCGATCATCTATCAGATGCCGGCCTGGTGGATGGGCGCGCCCTGGACACTGAAGAAATACATCGACGAAGTCTTCACCGTGGGCCATGGCCAGCTCTATGCCAGCGATGGGCGCAGCGCTGAAACCCCCTCCCTTGGTTATGGCTCCGGAGGGCTGCTGCAGGGTCGCAAATACATGATCTCGGCAACCTGGAACGCCCCCAGGCACGCTTTTGAAGCCGAAGATGATTTTTTTGAAGGCAAGGATATCGATGCCGTCTACTTCCCGTTCCACAAGGCTCATCAGTTGATCGGGCTGCAAGCGCTGCCGACCTTCGCCTGCTTCGACGTCGTGAAAAACCCCGGACATGAGAACGACCAGTTGCGCTACAAGCGGCATCTGGAGCAGGTGTTCAACACTCGATAAGCCTTGTTCATGCCACCTGCCACTCATGACAAGGAAGTCGTCCAAGGTATGGAAAAGAACAGATAGATGTTTACAACAATCTATAATCTGAAGGATGCTAAGCCAATCACCGCATCCCTTCAGGAGCCCCCCCATGCCCCGCGTCTCGCGCAAACAGGCCGAACTCAATCGCGAAAGCATCACCGACGCCGCCGCGCGGCTGTTTCGTGAGCGCGGTCTGAAAAGTCTGAGCCTGGTTGAGGTGATGGGCGCCGCCGGCCTGACCCATGGCGGTTTCTATGGGCATTTCGAGTCCAAGGAAGCCCTGGCCGCCGAGGCCTGCAGCCGCAGCTTCCAGCAGTCGACCGAGCGCTGGCGGCAGAAGGCCGAGACCCTGGGCCACGGCGAAGCGGCGCGCCAGTCCATTGTCGAGCACTACCTCAGTACGAAACATCGCGACACGCCGGGCGAAGGCTGCCCGGCGGCGGCCTTCTGCGGCGACCTGGCCCATGAAGACCCCGGGACCGCGCTGCATCGCAACTACGTCAAGGGCCTGGAGACACTACTCGACACCTACGCCTCACTGCTGGGTACCGACGACCCGCAGGTCCGGCAAAAAGCCCTGGTGCATCAGGCGCTGCTGGTCGGCGCCCTGACCCTGGCCCGTTCGACCCGGGGCCAGGCGCTATCGGACGAGTTCCTGACAGCAGCCAGGGATTTCCTGCTGGCCGAAGCGAGCTGAAAATCAGCCCACCGCCGTCAGTTCGAAACAGAACACCGCGCCCTTGCCCGGAATCGACAACAAGCGAATCTGACTGTCGTGCAATTGCAGGATGCGCCGCACAATCAGCAACCCCAGGCCGCCGGAACGCCGGTCGCCGTCCTGGTTGAACGGCCGGCGGAACAGGTTTTCCAGCAAGCTCGGGGCAATCCCCGGCCCGGTGTCGCTGACCGTAACCTGAAGCTTGCCGCGGCCATGGGTCAGCGCCACCTCGATGGTGCCGCCTTCGGGGGTATGGCGCAGGGCGTTATCGATCAGGTTGGTCAGGACCCGCTCGATCATCCCCAGGTCCGCGCTGACCATCGACGCCCCACGGGGCAAGACCGCCAGCAGCTTCGACTGGCGGGTCTCGGCCATCAGTTCGAACTTCTGGAACACGTCCTGGATCAGGTCGCTGAGGGAAAAATCCTCGACCTGCAGCCGCACCGCGCCATGCTCCAGGCGCGCCAGTTCAAACAGCGCCTGGGCCAGTTGCCCGACCTTGCTGCTCTGGGCCAGGGCGATCCCCAGGTAACGTCGACGCTCATCCGGCGCCAGCACCGCGTCCTTGAGGGACAGGGTTTCCAGGTAACCGTGCAAGGACGCCAGGGGCGTGCGCAAGTCATGGGAAATATTCGCCACCAGCTCGCGACGGTCCTGGTCGAGCTGGGTCAGGCTGCGCCACTGTTCGCCGATGCGCGTGGCCATCTGGGCAAAGCTGGCTTCCAGCACCTCGATTTCATCGCGACGCCCGGCTCCGGCCCGGGACAATACCGGCAACTGCGCCGGCGCGGCATCGGTATCGAAATCACGCATGGTCTCGGTCAGGCGGCGCAGCGGACGGGTGATCAGGCGGAAGGCGATCAGGCCGGCGATCAGCCCCAACAGAGCCACCAGGCTCATGGCCCACAAGGTGGTGCGCAGCACCGAACTGGCCGACACCTGGGCCGCCAGGCGATCATGCTCTTCGCCCTGGAGGACCACGTACAGATAGCCCAGTTCCTTGCCGCCACCGCGCAAGGCCGCCGCGCTGAACACCTTGCGCCCGTCATCGCTGCGCGGGTCGTCACCGAGGATCGGCAGCGGCTGGCCGTCGAGCAGGCGGCGGATCGGCGCCAGGTCGACGTGATCGCGGCGCAGGTGGCCTTGGGGCGCGGCATCGCCGGTGATCTTGCCGCTGGGTGAGAGCAGATAGACTTCCACGCTCGGGTTGACGTTCATCAACTGGCCGAACAGCGCACGCACGCCCTCCATGGTCAGGCCTTCGGTGCCCACCAGCCGATTGTCCAGGGCAATGCTCTGGGCCAGGTCCCGGGACAGTCCCTGGACCACTTCCTTTTCATGCATGTCGCTGGCCCGCACCTGCAACCACACCGAGGCCCCGCAACAGGCCAGCAGCAGGATGGAAAAAGCCAGGGACAGGCGCTGGGAAAGGGTCAGGTTCATGACGGGCGACTCACCGGCGAGAAACGATAGCCGCGACCCCAGACCGTGAGAATCCGCTCGGGTTGCGCCGGGTCGACTTCGATCTTGGCCCGCAGGCGATTGATATGGGTGTTGACCGTGTGTTCATAGCCGTCGTGCTGGTAACCCCAGACCTGGTTCAACAGGTCCATGCGCGAATACACGGTGCCGGGGTTTTTCATAAAGAAATGCAGCAGGTCGAATTCCCGTGGGGTCAGGTCCAGGGACTTGCCGTCGACCCAGGCTTCACGGCTCAGCGGATCAAGGCTGAGGCCGCCCTGCTCCAGGGTCCCGGCCTCGATTTTCAGGCTCTTGGCCAGGGCATCGACCCGCCGTAGCAAGGCCTTGACCCGCGCCGCCAGTTCCAGCATCGAGAACGGCTTGGCCAGGTAATCGTCGGCGCCCAGTTCCAGCCCGAGCACCCGGTGCATCTCGCTGGAACGGGCACTGGTGATAATGATCGGGGTGTAGCGCGCCATGGCCCGCGCCTGCCGGCAGATTTCCAGGCCATCGACGCCCGGCAGCATCAGGTCGAGGATCAGCGCATCCCAGGAGCCCTTGCTCAATTGCGCCAGGCCCAGGTTGCCGTCGGCGCAGTGGGTGACCTCATACCCCTCGTCCCGCAGGTGCAGGCTCAGCAAGTCCGCCAGGTGCAGGTCATCTTCGACGATCAGAATGCGTTTGGGTGAATCCATGGGCAACCTTTGTGCTGGTAATCGGCGAAAACGACGCCTGAATCATTGTGCCGGATCGCCAGGAGGCAATGTTCACAAATAAGTTAAGTTTACGGGAGGATTTGGCGACCCCCGCCGCTCAACAATGAAAGCCTGATCAATCACCGTGGACGCGACGCCATGTCCTCCAGAAGACGCTTTCTTGTTTCCAGTGCCGCCACCCTCCTCGCCGCCGGTTTGTTCGACTGGCGCGCCGTCGGCGCCACCTTCGGCAGCGGCAGTCGTTCGGCCGACACCGGCGAAACCTTCGAAGTCAGCCATACCGACGCCGAGTGGAAATCGATGCTCAGCGATGAGCAATACGAAGTGCTGCGCCATGAAGGCACCGAGCGGCCGTACAGCAGCGCCCTCAATGAGGAGCACCGCGCCGGCGTGTTCGCCTGTGCCGGCTGCAGCCTGGCGCTGTTTTCGTCGGCCGCCAAATATGACAGCCGCACCGGCTGGCCAAGTTTCACCGCACCGCTGGAAAGCGCCGTGGCCACCCGCCGCGACACCTCCTTCGGCGTCTCCCGGACCGAAGTGCATTGCCACCGTTGCGGCGGCCACCTGGGCCATGTCTTCCCCGACGGACCGCAGCCCACCGGCCTGCGTTACTGCATGAACGGTGTCGCCATGACCTTCGCCCCCGGCGCGGCCTGATTCCCACGTTTCGACAAGGATTCCATCATGTTCCTGCTTATCCTGGCCTACCTCGGCGGTCTTCTGACCATCCTCAGCCCCTGCATCCTGCCGGTGCTGCCGTTCGTCTTCGCCCGCTCCGGCGAGCCGTTCCGGCGCAGCGGCCTGCCCTTGCTCTGTGGCATGGCCCTGACCTTCGCCCTGGTCGCGACCCTGGCGGCGGTCGGCGGTGGCTGGGTGGTGCAGGCCAACCAGTACGGCCGTTGGCTGGCCATGGCGCTGATGGCGTTTTTTGCTATTACCCTGCTGTTCCCGCACCTGGCCGAACGCCTGACCCAACCCTTGGTGGCGGCCGGTGATCGGCTATCACGCTCGGCGCAAAGCCACGATGGCTCGCCCAGCGCGCGCTCGTCCTTTGTACTCGGCATCGCCACCGGCCTGCTGTGGGCGCCCTGCGCCGGACCGATCCTCGGGCTGATCCTCACCGGTGCCGCCCTGCAGGGCGCGAACATCGGCACCACCCTGTTGCTGCTGGCCTACGCCGCCGGTGCCGCGACCTCCCTGGCCGGCGCGCTGCTGATCGGTGGCAAGCTGTTCAGCGCGATGAAGCGCAACCTCGGCACCGGCCAATGGCTGCGTCGCGGCCTGGGTGCGGCCATGCTGATCGGCGTGGTCGCCATTGCCCTGGGCCTGGACACCGGCATCCTGACCCGGGTGTCCACGGTCGCCACCTCGGGCCTCGAACAGAAGCTGCTCGACAACCTGACGCCGAAGAAAGCCCCGGAACAGGGTGGCGCCATGATGGCGGCGGTCAACAGTGACGCCGGCCAGCCGAGCGGCAGCATGATGGCGATGGCGGCCAAGACCGGTGGCGCGGAACGTGCACTGCCGGTGGAGGGCACCCTGCCGGACCTCTCGGGTGCCGTGCAGTGGCTCAACTCCGCACCGCTGAGCGCCGCCGAGCTCAAGGGCAAGGTGGTACTGATCGACTTCTGGACCTACTCCTGCATCAACTGCCTGCGCAGCCTGCCCTACGTCAACGCCTGGGCGCAGAAGTACCACGACCAGGGCCTGGTGGTGATCGGCGTGCATGCACCGGAGTTCGCCTTCGAACGCGATATCGACAACGTCCGCCAGGCCGTCGGCAAGCTGGGCATCCAGTACCCGGTGGCCATCGACAACAACTATGCCATCTGGCGCGGTTTCAACAACCAGTACTGGCCAGCCCACTACTTCGTCGATGCCCAGGGTCGTGTGCGTTATCACCACTTCGGCGAAGGCGACTACGAAGGCTCCGAACAGGTGATCCAGCAGTTGCTGAAAGAAGCCGGCCACCAGAACGTCTCCGGCGGCATGGTCAGTACCCAGGCCCAGGGCGTGATGCAGGCCGCCGACGAAGCCGAAGTGAAATCGCCGGAAACCTACCTGGGTTATGACCGCGCCGAGAACTTCGCCTCGCCGGGCGACCAGGTGGCCGACCATCAGAAAAACTACGTCGCACCGAAGCAACCGGCCTTGAACCAGTGGGGCCTGGACGGTCAATGGACCGCCCATGCCGAACAAGTGACGCTCAACCAGGCCCCGGGCCAGGTGGTCTATCGCTTCCACGCCCGTGACCTGCACCTGGTGCTGGGCCCGGCGTCGGATGGCAAGCCGGTGCGCTTCAAGGTGCGTATCGACGGCGCCATGCCCGGCGCCAACCACGGCACCGATACCGACGCCAACGGCGAAGGCAAGGTGACCGAGCAGCGTCTGTACCAACTGGTCCGCCAGGCCGGGGACGTCAGCGAACACACCTTCTCCATCGAATTTCTCGATCCCGGCGTACAAGCCTACGCCTTTACCTTCGGTTGATCGCCACAAGGATAAACACCATGAGCAAGCCAATCCTGCAACAAAAAACCAGGTCTCCGCTGCTGATACTCGCCGGGATCGCTACCCTGTCCCTGTCGGTGCTGATATTCCAGCGCCTGGCCTGGTCGGCGGAAGATGCGGTGCAGATCGCCCCGCCGGCGCTGGATCAAGCGGCCGGCGCCAGCGGCAAGGCCACGGCGGTGTTTGCCGGCGGCTGTTTCTGGGGCGTCCAGGGGGTGTTCCAGCATGTGCGGGGGGTCGAGAATGCGGTGTCGGGTTATACCGGCGGCGCGGCGAATACCGCCCAGTACGAATCGGTGGGAGAAGGTTCGACCGGACACGCCGAGTCGGTGCAGGTGACCTATGACCCGAGCAAGGTCACTTATGGGCAACTGCTGCAGGTGTTTTTCTCGGTGGCCCATAACCCGACGGAGCTCAACCGTCAGGGGCCGGACAGCGGTACGCAGTACCGTTCGGCGATTTTCCCGATGAATGCCGAACAGGAAACCATCGCCAAGGCCTATATCGCCCAGTTGGATGCCGCCAAGGCATTTCCGGCGGCAATCGTCACCCGGATCGAGGACGGCAAGGTCTTTTATCCGGCCGAGGGTTATCACCAGAACTACCTGACACTGCACCCAAACGCGCCGTATATCGCCGTCAACGATCTGCCGAAGGTGGAAAACCTCAAGCGTATGGAACCGCAGCTGTATCGGGCTGATCCGGTGTTGGTGCCGAACGTCAACTGACGGCTGCGGCAATCCCAATGCCCGTAATGAGATATTGAAAACGCCACGGCACCTGTAGGAGCTGGCTTGCCGGCGATGGCGTCCGGATGGGCGCTGCAAGGCTCAAGGGCCTCATCGCTGGCAAGCCAGCTCCTACAGGGACCGTGTTCGGTTTCAGACCTTCTTATCAGGTATAGCGCCGCTTGTCCGCAGCCGGCGGGAAATACTGGTACAGCCAGGTTTCGCTCAAGGTGCGGTCACGGGTGCGAATAAACAGCCGCAGTTCCACCGGGTCGACCCGATCGTCGCTCGGGTACCAGTCGAACGTCACCCGATAACCGTTGATTTCGTCCAGTTTGAGGACATCGATATCCTTCACCTGACCGCAGGACGTCGTCACCACCGGCTCGATCTCGGCCCCCAGGGACAGACGCTCCAACCCTCCGCCGGTAAAGTCCACGGCAAAGCGCCGGGCCCAGACCTCGGGGTTATGCTCACCCGGTGCCCAGCCTTCGACAAAGCCGCCCATGCCCGAACGGGTCGCGTGCACCCGTGCCAACGGCGTGCCCACCGGTGGCATCGCACTCCAATACAGCTTGTAGCCGTAATTCAGCGAAGCCCCCGCCGCCACCGGTTCCTTGGGCGTCCAGAACGCGACGATATTGTCCAGGGTCTCGCCTGTGGTGGGGATTTCCAGCAAGTCGACGGAGCCCTCGCCCCAGGCCGTGGTCGGCTCGACCCACAGGCTCGGACGCCGGCTGTACCAGTCAACGGTGTCCTGGTAGCTGGCGAATTCATGGTCGGTCTGCACCAGGCCGAAGCCCTTCGGGTCCTTGTCGACGAAGGCATTGAACTGCAAGGTCGCCGGGTTGTTCAGCGGCCGGCAGATCCATTCGCCATTACCGCGCCACATGGCCAGGCGGTCAGAGTCATGGATCTGCGGGTGAAGGGTGTCGCACATCCGCCGCTCATGGGTGCCGCAACTGAACATGCTGGTCATCGGCGCGATGCCCAACTGCTCAATGGCGGTACGCGCATTGATATGGGCATCGACCGCCATCACCACCTGCTCGGCCTGGCAATCGATATCGAAGCGATAGGCACCGGTGGCACTCGGCGAATCGAGCAAGGCATAGACCACAAAGCGGGTGCTGTCCTTGTCCGGGGTTTCGAACCAGAAATGGGTGAAGTCGGGAAACTCCTCACGCTTCTTCCCATAGGTATCGATCGCCAGCCCCCGCGCCGACAAGCCGTATTGCCCGGTCTTGTCCACCGCCCGGAAGTAGCTGGCGCCGAGGAACGAGACGATGTCGTGCTGGTCGATTTCCGGGGCCTTGAACAGCTTGAAGCCGGAGAATCCCAGGTCGCCCTTGAGGCGCGACGGGTCGATGCCGCTGCGGGCATAGTTGAACAACGCCGGGCGGAAATGCACCTCGCGGGCCTGGTGCGTCTGCGGGTCGACGCTGTACATGCGCACCGGCTGCTTGAACCCCATGCCGACATGGAAGAATTGCATGTCCAACTGGCCCTTGAGCTCGTTCCACAGCGAGTGCCGGGCATCGTACTGAATGGCGTTGAACTGCTGCGGGGTCATGTCCGCCAGGGACTGCGGCAACACCTGGCGGGTGCTGACATAGTCCTTCGCGGCGAGTTTTTTCGCGTGGACCTGCAGTGTCTCGAAGTCGAAGTGTTCTATCTCGCCATCCGCGGTGGCGGCAAGCGCCCGGGCCGCGAACAGACCGCTGGCCGACAGGCCGGTATAGGCCGCCAGGGCCATGGAAGCTTTCAGAAGATTGCGGCGGTGCATAAAAAGACCTGTACAGGAGCTGCCGGACATCCGGAACCCTTGGGCGCCGGATCAAAAGAAGCGCTCGTTCAAGACTGCGAACGAATGCGGCTACAGGTAACAGATAACAAATCCCTGTGACGGTTCGCAATATCCTACAGAAAACTTACTGACAGCCTTTATTCAGCCAAGGTGTGGCTATATGTTTCCAGCCTCTCTGGTAGACCCGAGGCACCTTGTTAATGGCTGCCCGAGGCGCATGAAGATTTGTTCAGAATGTTTTCATGCGCTTCTTGGCACACTTGCCCACTTGTTTTGAAGGTCCGTCGAGGCAACCCATGACCCGCATCCTGACCATCGAAGATGATGCTGTAACCGCCAAGGAAATCGTGGCTGAACTGAGCAGCCACGGGCTTGAAGTCGACTGGGTCGACAATGGCCGTGAGGGCCTGGTTCGCGCCGTCAGCGGTGACTATGACCTGATTACCCTGGATCGCATGCTGCCGGAGCTCGATGGCCTGGCCATCGTCACCACGCTGCGAACCATCGGGGTGGCCACGCCGATCCTGATGATCAGCGCCCTCTCCGATGTCGACGAGCGCGTACGCGGCCTGCGCGCCGGCGGCGACGATTACCTGACCAAGCCCTTCGCCTCCGACGAAATGGCCGCTCGGGTCGAAGTGCTGCTGCGACGCAAGAGCCCGGCACGGGAATTCGAAACCTCGCTGCGGGTGGCCGATCTCGAGCTCAATCTGATGACCCGCGAAGCCTCCCGGGCCGATCAACTGTTAAGCTTGCTGCCCACCGAATACAAGCTGCTGGAATTCCTGATGCGCAATACCGGGCAGATCCTCTCGCGGATGATGATTTTCGAGGAAGTCTGGGGTTATCACTTCGACCCCGGCACCAACCTGATCGACGTCCATATCGGTCGCCTGCGCAAGAAAATCGACAGTCAGGGCCTGGCACCGCTGATCCGTACCGTGCGAGGCTCGGGTTATGTCATTGCCGAACCCCTCTAGAGGTTGGCGCTCCTCCACCAGCAGGCTGCTGGCGCTCTACAGCTTCCTGTTCGTGGCGTGGAGCTGCAGCCTGATGGGGGTGCTGTACTACGAAGTTTCCGGTTACCTGAGTACCCTCGCCCGCCACTCGTTGATGCAACGCCAGCACCTGTTTTCGCGCTTCCAGGGCCAACCGCTGATGGAAGCGCTGACCACCAGCATGACCTTCGACATGCGTGGGGTCGACGCCTACGGCCTGTTCAACGAGCAGAAACTGCACCTGAGCGGACCGATCCAGGAAATCCCCGCCGAGTTGCCCCTGGACGGCAGGATCCATGAGCTGGCGGACTGCATCGACTCCGACGACCCCAACCTGCCCCAGGACAGTTGCGACGCGGTGGCCACCCAGACCCACGACGGACGCTGGCTGGTGCTGGTACGCGACAACGGCTCGTTGTTCGGCGTGACCCGGATTATTCTCCATGCCCTGTTCTGGGCGGTATCACTGACCATCCTGCCCGGCGTTGCCGGCTGGCACCTGCTGCGTCGCCGACCGATCCGGCGGATACGGGCGATCCAGGCCAGCGCCGAGTCGATCATCGCCGGCGACCTGGGCCATCGCCTGCCGCTGTCAAACCGCCGCGACGAGCTGGATATGCTGGCGGCGATCGTCAATGCCATGCTCGACCGGATCGAGAAGCTGATGCACGAGGTCAAGGGCGTCTGCGACAACATCGCCCATGACCTGCGCACCCCGTTGACCCGTTTGCGCGCCCAGTTGTACCGGATCCAGCAACAGACCGTCGACGGTTCGCCCGAGTCCTTGCAACTGGATGGGGTGATTGCCGAGACCGATACCTTGATGGCGCGTTTTCGTGGTTTGTTGCGTATTTCCGAGCTGGAAGACCATCAACGGCGCTCCGGTTTCCTGGTGCTGGATCCCTTGCCGTTGCTGCACGAGCTGCATGATTTCTACCTGCCGCTGGCCGAGGAAGCGGAGATCCACCTGCGCCTCGAAGTGCCCGAGACACTGCCGGCGATCACCGGCGACCGGGCCTTGTTGTTCGAAGCCCTGGCCAACCTGCTGAGTAATTCGATCAAGTTCACTCCACCGGGCGGTGAAGTGGTATTGAAGGCGAGCTTTGATGCGGGCAGTACCCGCATCGAAGTCCTCGATTCCGGCCCCGGTATCCCGATGGCCGAGCGCGAAGCGGTGTTCCAGCGGTTCTATCGCTGCGACGAAGGCGCCCAGCACGGCGGCTTCGGCCTCGGCCTGTCGATTGTCGCCGCCATCGTCAACCTGCACGGCTTCACCCTCGACATCGACAGCAGCGAACAGGCCGGCGCGCGCTTGATCCTCAATTGCCGGGACAGCCTGATCACCGTGGACTGAAACCAAGGGCCAAGCCTTGGGTTCAGTCCGGGAAATTGGCCTTCAAGGCCGCGAGGCCGTCGGCATAGATCCCGTGGAACAGCTCCACCGCTTCCTCTTCGCTGACGCCCGTCGGGGTGAAGATCCCCGCCCACTCGACGATCGAGGTGTGCGGATCATTGCCTTCGCGGACCTGCATCGTGGCCAGGTAGTCGGCCACCGGGAAGGGCTGCTCGATAAAGGAATAACTGTAGCGCCGGGCGCGATTGTCGAACGCTTCCAGGCGCTCGACGATCCGCACGCCGTCCGCCGTGTGCAAGCTGCGCACACGCCCGCCTTCGCTGAGGCGGCTTTGACGAATGAACGGCAGCCAGTCAGGCAGGGAGTCGAACCCACCCATCAGTTGCCAGACCTGCTCCGGTGGCGCACCGATTTCGAGGGTGACGGATGTTGCGGCCATGAATAATCTCCAGGGATAAGTGGGTAGCCGGTCCGATCCCGACGCTGGAGGCTCTGACGCCAGCGACGTTAGCGGACCGTTTTTTTGTTTCAGACCAGCGGCAACGGCGCATTGCCCGCCACCAGCCCTTCATCACGCAACGCCTGCCAGAACGCCTGCGGAATCTGCTCGCGCAAGGCCGCCACATCTTCGGCGATCCGCCCTGGCCGGCTGGCGCCGGGAATCACCGCCGCCACGGCCGGGTTGGCCAGGGAGAACTGCAAGGCCGCCGCCTTGAGGCTCACCCCGAAGCGTTGCGCGATGGTCTTTATCCGTTCAACTTTAGCCATGATTTGTGACGATGCCGGTTGATATTCGAAATGCGTGCCACCGGCCAACACTCCTGAACTGTAAGGACCACCGACAACGATATCGACTTGCTGGGCCAGCGCCTCGGGCATCAGGCGTTGCAGGGCGCGCTCGTGATCCAGCAGGGTGTAACGCCCGGCCAGCAGGAAGCCGTCGGGCCGCGCTTCGTCCAGTTGCAGGGTCAGCTCGCACGGTTCGACCTTGTTCACCCCCAGGCCCCAAGCCTTGATCACACCCTCATCGCGCAGGCGGCTAAGCACCCGGAACGCGCCTTTGCGCGCCTGGTTGAAATACTCCAGCCATTCGTCGCCGTAGAAGTCCTGGGCAATATCGTGCACCCAGACGATGTCCAGACGGTCAGTCTTCAGGCGTTCGAGGCTGCCCTCGATGGAGCGCAGCGTAGCGTCGGCCGAGTAGTCGTTGACCATCTTGTTCGGACGGCCATGCTCGAAGACCCCGGCCTTTTCGCCCAGGTCACGGGCGGTGACGTCTTCCACTTCATCCAGCACCAGCCGGCCGACCTTGGTGCTGAGCACGTATTGATCCCGTGGGTGCTTGGCCAGGGCCTCGCCCAGGCGGATTTCCGCAAGCCCCGAGCCATAGAACGGCGCCGTGTCGAAGTAGCGTACGCCCTGGTCCCAGACCGCATCGACGGTGGCCATGGCCTCTTCCTCGGGAATGGCGCGGAACATGTTGCCCAGCGGGGCGGTGCCGAAACCCATGGTGCCCTGCAGTTTGTCTCTGATGCTCATCGTAATGATCCCTTGAATGGAAATGATGAGTCCGCCTCACCCACTGGGGTGACGCGGATCTCGCTGTCGGGATTAATACTAGGTTGCAGACTTTTGACCGTCCAAGACATAATTTGCTCAACTTGAGTCCTGGAAGGTCTGACATGATTGATCTACGCCAGCTGCGCTATTTCGTGGCGGTCGCCGAAGAAGAGCACGTCGGGCGTGCCGCCGAGCGCCTGCATATTTCCCAATCGCCCCTGAGCCGGCAGATCGCCCAGTTGGAGGAGCGCCTGGGCCTGACCCTGTTCGAACGCAGCCTGCAACGCATCCGCCTGACCGCCGACGGCCAGACCTTTCTCGCCGAGACCCGGGCCTTCCTGACCCATGCCAACCGGCTGGAGTCCCTCGGGCGGCGGCTGGGCCGGGGTGAAGAAGGTGGCCTGTGCATCGGCTATATCGAGAACGCCATGCATTCGGGCGTGCTGCCCCAGGCCCTGCGCAGCTTGCGTGTCGATCGGCCGGATGTGCATATCGCGCTCTACAGCCTGAATTCGGCGCAGCAACTGGAAGGCTTGCGCCAGCGCAGCCTCGATATCGCCCTGGTCAGCGAGCCGCCAGCGGCAGATGACCCGGACCTGAACAGCGCCCGCGTGCTCAACGACCCCATGCTCCTGGCCCTGCCCGAACGGCATCCGCTGGCACAACTGAGCGAGTTGAGTCCGGCGGACTTTCTGGAGCAGGAATGGATTGCCGTGCAGCATCCCCTGCGCACCGGCAAACAGGACGATTTCGTCCAGGCCTGTATCAAGGCCGGATTCAATCCCAATGTCCGGTTGCAAGCCAATGAACCGCTGACGGCGCTGGGACTGGTGGCGGCGGGACTGGGCTTGACCATGATCCAGCAGAGCCTGCGACACAACGCCCCCCAGGGCGTGGTGCTGCGGGAATTACCCTGGATGATCTACACCACGCCCTTGTGGGCGGCCTGGCATCGGATCAACCTGCGACCGCTGGTGGCGACTTTCAGGGAAGTGCTGGTGCGGGACGCGATCCAGGCCGACCTGCCGGCGGCGGACTAGATGTCCATGATCTTGGCGGCAAAGGCATTCCAGCCGGCCGGTTCCTGGATCAATGCCTGGTAGTTGTGCGAAAAGCCGCCCATCACGCCACGCCGGGTCATGAGTTCACGGACGATGGCGGTTGCCGGCCCGCTGCCACTGCCTTTCAACAGGCTCTGTTCCTGATAGGCGCGCCAGTGCAACTCCATCGCAATGACCTTGCACAGCGCCGACTCCTGGGCCAGCACGCCGGTATTTTTAACCAGCAGACCGAGTTTGATCGGGATGCTGACGGCCAGGGATACCCCGCCGGGAATGGCCGCCAGGCTGAACCCGACGCCGCGATTGAACAACTTGTGGCTTTTCATGAGTTTCAACAGTTCAAACCACTGGCTCAGGGTTCTACTTTGTCGACAGTTCCTGGCCATTTCAGCAAAACGATACAAGTGCACGATTGAAGCCCCGGCGGAACTACCATCGCGAATCAGCGCATAAGGGTTGACCGGCAAGACCGTGCTTCCGAGTGATGCCGCCGTCCCGGTAAAAGACTGCACGTAATTACGCACTTTACGATGGTGTAACAGGTGCTTGGTCTTGGGCGAACGCCGCGAGACACCGTTCACCGTGAAATAGGGATTATCCATCAGGGCCGAAGACGCTTGCCCCATTTTGTAGGACCCCACCAGCGGCGCCACGGTGGCCCCCGCACCATGGGGGACCAATCCGGACAATGCGAGGGCAGTGTCCATGATCAGGCTATCCACCTTGAAACTGTATTGGGAAAGTTCTTTCAAGCTCGCGGCAAAATTATCCTGCTCCACACCCATATCGGCCTACCTCTCGTGTTTAAAGATCCGGGGTTTTTAATCAAAATATCAGTCCCGAATACCATTCAACGAGGTAAAAAAAGGCCAATGTATTACCTGAATTTTCCGTTTATTTAAAAACGCAAAAGGCAATAAGAAAGGTCCTATATATCCTGCGCACCTTTGCAAAAACCAACTATTTCCCGAGCAGTCTGAACAAGGTCTCCAGGCTTTGGCGAAGAGGGCCGGAGTTATCCAGCAAGTCCAGCGAAGGATCGTCCGCCGCCAGCAGCGAGGCGGTGAATTCGGCATTGCGCGCCAGGCGCGCCTCGATCTGCGGCAAGCTCTCCCGCCCCCGCGCCAGCAGCCGTTCACGCAGGACCGCCTGGTCCACGGTAAGCAGGATCACCTGTAAGTCCGGATAACGCCCGCGGGCCTGGGGCAGATAGCCCCGCGAACCGTTGACCAGCACATCCAGGCCGGCGGCCAGCCAGTCGTCGACCAGGCGCGGGATGCCATAACACAGGCCGTTGGCCTGCCAGCTCATGGCAAAGGCCCCCTGGGCCTCCATCGTCGCGAATTGCTCGGCGCTGACCGATTGCGCCGCCTCCCCCAGCGCCTCGGCCGAACGGGTGATGACCCGCCGGGCAATCCGGCAGCCACGCGCGGCCAGGGGTTCGCGGGCGGCATCGAGCAAACTGTCCTTGCCCGAGCCCGAAGGCCCGATGAGATAGATCAATCGGCCGGCCATCCACAGTCCCTCACACATTCTCGTGCGCACAGTACAACACTCGCGGCGATCATGGCACTGGCCGCAAGGCCGTTCGAAGACGGACGGGGGGACAAGGTGCACGGGGTCATGGCCGCTCGACAAGCCGCAACGCCCGGCCTGGGCCGGGCGATTGCCGCTGCCTCAGGCCGGGTTGCGCGCCGCCAGTCGGGAGAAGCTCGCCAGGCAAGCCACGGCGGCAAAGCCGGCACCGATATACAACGCCAGGATCGGCCCGGAGTGGCTCGACAAACCGAAACTCAGGGCTACCAGCGCAGCCCCCGTGGATTGGCCGAGCAAGCGCGCGGTGGCGATCATTCCGCTGGCACCGCTGCTGCGCTCACGGGGTGCGCTGGTCATCAGGGCCTTCTGGTTCGGCGACTGGAAGAAGCCGAAGCCCAGGCCGCAGATCACCATGCGCACGCCGATCTCCAGGGCGCTCGGATCCGCCGGCAACATCGCCAGGGACAACATGCCCAGCGACAGCACCCCCAGGCCGATACCGCCGAGCAAGCCCGGCGGGTAACGATCCGACAGGCGTCCGGCAAACGGCGCGATCAAGGCCACCACCACCGACCAGGGTGTCATCAGGTAGCCGGTCTGCACCGGATCACGGCCCAACACCGTCTCGAAGAAAAACGGCAGCGAGACAAAGGCCAGGCCCTGGGTGGCGAAGGAGCAAACGGCGGTCAAGGCCGACAGCGCAAACATCGGGCGCTTGAGCAGATCGATCGGAAACATCGGCGCCGGATGCCCGGCCTCGCGGCGCAGCATCAGGCCACCGGCACAGACACAGACCAGCAACGCCAGGCAGATCGGCAGGGTGCCAGCAAACTGCGCGCCCTCCCCCAGCGCATAAATCAGCGAACCGAAGGTCACGACACTCAGGCCGGCCGTGCCCCAGGCAAAGCGCTGGCCGTTGGGCGGTGTATGGGGCAACGACGGAATGGCCATGGCCAGGGCGATCAGGCCAATCGGAATATTCACCCCGAACAGCCAGGGCCAGGTGGCCACGGACAGGATCAACGAGGCCACGGTCGGCCCGGCGGCGAACGACATGCCCACCACCAGGGCATTGAGGCCCATGCCCTTGCCGAGTTTTTCCGGCGGGAACAGGCTGAAGATCAGCGCCGCGTTGACGCTCATGATCGCACTCGCCCCCACGCCCTGGAGGACCCGGGCCAGGGTCAACTCGGTCAAGGTGCTCGACATCGCACAGAGTGCCGACGACACCGTGAACAACACCAGGCCGAACAGATAGATCTTGCGATGGCCGATCACGCCGCCAAACGAGGCGAAGGCCAGGATGGTCGCCACCGCCGACAGCTGGTAGGCGTTGATGATCCACACCGATGCAGCCGGTGTGGTGTGCAGGCTGGTGGCGATGGCCGGCAGCGCCGTATTGGCGATGGCGGTGTCCAGCGAGGCCAGGGCGATGGAGATCAGGATCGCCAACATGCCACTGACCTGACGCGATAAACGCGGCCTGAAAATTCCCGATAACCCGCTGATCGCACACCCCCGAAACCCGCTGTACAGAGCGGATCATAGCTTTTTGCCAAATACCGATGACGACGTTTTGCTGAACCACGGCTGTACGATATCGAGCTCGGGTTCAGGCGGCGTCTGCGCCCATGGTGATCCCCTACCCTCACTTGATAAACTAGGACTTTCTTGGATCACTCCCAATAAAAGGTTGGCAATGGACGTTCTGGCAAGCATGAAGGTCTTCGTCAAGGTGGTCGATCACGGCAGCTTCAGCGCCGCGGCGCAGTCCATCGGGATTTCCTCGACCATGGTCGGCAACCATGTCCAGGGCCTGTAGAAACACCTGGGCACGCGCCTGCTGCATCGCACCACCCGCCGCCAGAGCCTGACCGAGATCGGCCAGGGCTATTACACCCAGTGCCTGGCCATCCTTGGGCAGATCGAACAGGCCGAATTGATTGCCCGGGAACAGCGCGCCCATCCCCGCGGCCGATTGCGCGTCAGTGCGTCGCCGACCCTGGCCTCGGACCGGTTGATCCCGGCCATAGCCGCCTACCTCAAGGCCTATCCGGAAGTGGATATCGAGTTGAAGTTCAACGATCGGGTGGTGGACCTGGTGGAGGACGGTTTCGACCTGGTGTTCCGTTACGGCGAACTGCCCAGCAGCGGCCTGGTGGGACGTCTGCTGAGCAAGAACCGGCGCATTGCCTGCGCCTCGCCGGCGTATTTGAAGGCCCACGGTACACCGCGGGTGCCGGCGGATCTGGCGCAGCATAACTGCCTGGTATTCCTGCGGGCCACACCGCAACGTGACTGGTTGTTCCACGGTGTGAGCAGCGAAAGCGTCCGGGTGCAGGGACAGTTCTCGGCCAACAACGGCACGGCGTTGATGAACGCCGCGATGGAAGGCATCGGCATTGTCCTGCTACCCCATACGCTGGTGGAAGACGCCCTGAAGGACGGGCGCCTGGTACACCTGTTGCCGGATCATGAGACCCTGGATCGACCGCTGCATCTGGTCTATCTGCCGGACAAGCAGATGACGCCGAAGTTGAGCAGTTTTATCGAGTTCATGGTCAGGCGGTTTGCCTAGGACGACCACACAAAGAAGACCTCAAGCCGAGCCCGCTCGCCACATTGTTAGCCATGCGGCACATGGAAACATCTAGTATTAATTCGCCGGACGCATCAATCCATTCTAAAAATGCACTTATCAAATCTATAGCGCTACTCCAGTATCCCGGCCAATAAAAATCTGCACTGCGATGCAGGCCATAAAAATGCTGGAGACCTTTCACGATGCACGCCACAACACCGACCGCCAGTTCCGCCCGTGCCAAGGCGGGCGCGGTATTTCGCGTTACCTCGGGCAACTTCCTCGAACAGTTCGACTTCTTCCTGTTCGGCTTCTACGCCACCTATATCGCCGCCGCCTTCTTCCCTGCCAGCAGTGAGTTCGCCTCGCTGATGATGACCTTCGCCGTGTTCGGCGCCGGCTTCCTGATGCGCCCGCTCGGCGCGGTGATCCTCGGTGCCTATATCGATGACGTCGGTCGGCGCAAAGGCCTGATCGTCACCCTGTCGATCATGGCCAGCGGCACCATCCTGATCGTGCTGGTGCCCGGCTACGAAAGCATCGGCCTGCTGGCCCCGGCCCTGGTCCTGATCGGTCGCCTGCTCCAGGGCTTCTCCGCCGGTGCCGAGCTGGGCGGGGTCTCGGTCTATCTGTCGGAAATCGCCACGCCGGGGCGCAAGGGTTTCTTCACCGCCTGGCAGTCCTGCAGCCAGCAGGTCGCCGTGGTGATCGCCGCTGCCCTGGGCTACGGGCTGAACCAGTGGATGTCGGCCAGCGTGGTCGCCGATTGGGGCTGGCGCATCCCGTTCCTGGTCGGTTGCATGATCGTGCCGTTTATCTTCCTGCTGCGTCGCAACCTGGCGGAAACCGAGGAATTCGCCAAGCGCAAGCACCGTCCGGGCATGCGCGAGGTGTTCAACACCCTGGCGCAGAACTGGGTCATCGTGGTTGCCGGGATGCTGATGGTCGCGCTGACCACCACCGCCTTCTACCTGATCACCGTGTATGCGCCGACCTTCGGCAAGACCGTGCTGCACCTGAGCACCGCCGACAGCCTGTTGGTGACCTTGCTGGTGGGGGTCTCGAACTTCTGCTGGCTGCCCCTGGGCGGCGCCCTCTCCGACCGTATCGGCCGTCGTCCGGTGCTGCTGACCATGTCCGGCCTGACCCTGGCCACGGCCTATCCGGCGCTGTCGCTGCTGGTCCAGGCGCCGACGTTCACCAGCATGTTGCTGGTACTGCTGTGGTTCTCGTTCCTCTACGGGATGTACAACGGCGCGATGGTTGCGGCCCTGACCGAGATCATGCCGGTGGAAGTCCGGGTGGCCGGTTTCTCCCTGGCCTACAGCCTGGCAACCGCGGTGTTCGGCGGTTTCACTCCGGCGATCTCCACCGCGCTGATCCAGTACACCGGAGACAAGGCCTCGCCGGGCTACTGGATGAGCTTTGCCGCACTCTGTGCCCTGTGCGCGACGCTGTTTCTCTATCGCAAGGCCCGGGTGCAGTTCCAGCCGGCGGTGTAAACCTGGTGTTTTTGGGGTGACCTCAAGGGCCTCTTCGCGGGCAAGCCCTGCTCCTACAATGTCCGTGTCGAACCAGAGTCTTGTGGTCGACCGAGAACCTGTAGGAGCAGGGCTTGCCCGCGAAGGCGGCAGAACAGGCACCGCAACCCCATGGGTCCTGAACCCAACCTCGCCCATTCGATACCAATAAGAGAATCCCGATGAAAGCAGTGTTTCTCAAGCTCGCCCTGCTCGGCAGCCTGGCCCTGGCCAGCCTGACGGCCCAGGCCGAGGAAATCCGTGTAATGACCTCCGGCGGCTTCACCGCCGCCTACAAGCTCCTCGGCCCGAAATTCGCCGCCGACAGCGGCAACACCCTCGATACCGTTCTCGGCCCGTCCATGGGCAAGGCCCCGGAAGCCATTCCCAACCGGCTGGAACGCGGTGAAAAGGCCGATGTAGTGATCATGGTCGGCTACGCCCTCGACGAGTTGATCAAGCAAGGCAAGGTCCTGCCCGGCTCGCGGGTCGAGCTGGCCGATTCGCGGATCGGCCTGGTGGTACGCGCAGGCAGTGCCAAACCGGCCATCGGCACCGAAGCCGAACTGAAAGACACGCTGCTCAAGGCCAAGTCCGTGGCCTACTCCGACAGTGCCAGCGGCGTGTATATCCAGGATCAGTTGTTCAAGCGCCTGGGCATCGAAACGCAGCTCAAGCCCAAGGCAACCATGGTGCCGAAGATCCCGGTGGCCTCGGTGGTGGCAACCGGTGACTTTCAACTGGGCTTCCAGCAGGTCAGCGAACTGCTGCCGGTGCCAGGGGTGACCTATGTCGGCAAGATCCCGGAATCAGTGCAGTCGGTGACACGTTTTGCCGCCGGGATCCCGGTGGGGGCCGAGCATCCGGCACAGGCCAAGGCCCTGCTTGAATACCTCGCCGCTCCGGCCGCCCAAGCCACCGTGAAGGCCACAGGACTGGATTCCGTTCTTCATTGATCGCACGTCCCTTTGTAGGAGCTTGCTGGCGATGGCGACCGTTCAGGCGCTACAAGACTCACTGGCCCCATCGCCAGCAAGCCGGCTCTGCAGGTTTTGGGGCGGCTCAGGATCCGCTGGTATGCGGCAGTTTCATCTCGACAATCAGCCGCTCCAGCTCCCGCGCCGCCGGGGTCAGCACCCGTCCCCGGCGCTTGAGCAACCCGACCTTGCGCATCACCTCCGGCTCGACCAACGGCACACTGGTGAGAATCGGATGCTCGTCGCCCACTGGCATCGCCATGGTCGGCACCGCCGCGATCCCCAATCCGGCCTCCACCAGACCGATCATGGTGGTGACGTGCCGGGTTTCACAGACCCCTGGTTTCTGCGCCTCGATCCCCACCAGCGCCTGGTCGAGCAGGAAGCGATTGCCCGAGGTCTTGTCGAGGCTGATGTAGTCCTGCTGGTACAGCTCGGTCCAGGTCACGCTGGCCCGCCCGGCCAGCGGATGATCGCGGCGACAGGCCACGACATAACGCTCCTCGACCAATAACTCGAATTCGATTTCCGCCTGCAGGTTGCCGGTGAAACTCAAGCCGAAATCCGCTTCGCCACTGAGTACGGCGGCATGCACGTCATTGGCGCTGGAGTCGAGCACCTTGACCTTGATCTTCGGATATTGCCGGTGATAGTGAGCCACCACCTTGGGCATGAAGTAATAGGCCGCCGACGGCACACACGCCACCGTGACATGCCCGAGCCGGGTCGAGGCCACGTCGGTGATGCCCAGCAGTGCGAGGTCGAGATCGTCCAGCAAACGCTCCACGGTCGGCGCGAATGCCCGGCCCACCTGGGTCAGGCTGACCCGCCGGGTGGTGCGTTCGAACAGCCGGACACCGAGGGCTTCCTCGAGTTTGTCGACACGTCGGCTCAACGCCGGCTGGGAAATATTGATGGCCTGGGCCGCCTTGCGAAAACTGCCCTGCTCGACCACGGCGCGGAAGGCCTGCAAGTCGTTCAAATCGAAGTTGATGGCCACCGGGCTTACTCGTCGGAAACTGATTGATCAGTTTAACGCATGAGTCTGCCGGTTCGATGCATGAGCTGAGTTTGAATGCGCGTTATTCGTCGCAATCGAGCAGGAGCCGGCTTGCCGGCGATGGCGTCTTTAAGGACGCCAAAAACTTCGCGGGCAAGCCTCGCTCCTACAGTTACGCGGTGTTTTCAAAGCATTTGATCGGTCACAGCCGCCGCAACTTCTTATCAGAACTTATAGGTTGTCGACAGACTGACCACATCGCCGGAAGCTTCCACCTTGCCATTCAGGGTCGAGCCACCCAGGCGATCTACGTTCTGGGTATTGATCGGAGCGTCTTTCACAAACTGGTGCGAATAGGCCCCGTCGACGCTCAACCCCGGTATTTCCTTGACCTCATAACCAAAGCCCAGGGAAGTGAACCAGCGGTTGTTGTCCGGGATGCGTGGATCGCGGGTCGAATTGCGGGTCGGAGTCTCGTCGAAAGCCACACCCGCGCGCAGGGTCAGACGATCAGTGAACCGATAGTCACCGCCCACCGAGTACATCATGGTGTCCTTGTAGTTATAAGGAATGGAGACAATGAGATTTCCATTGGATTTCAGCGTCAGGTCCTGGAAGGACGACCACTGGGTCCAGGTCGCACTGACGCCCAGGGTGAAACGGTCGTTGAAGACGTGTACCCAGTCCAGGCCGGCCGTGGCGGGGATATCCAGCTGGGTACTGGCGTTGGCACCGTCCGGATTGAGACTGAGCCCGGGATAGGCCAGTCCAACCAGCGTCTGACCGTTGGGCCCCACCGGTAGGGTGGTGTACTGCCTACCGAGCGCATCGGCGTAGATATTGTATTTACCCTCCAGCTTGTTCTTGATCTTGGCGTGATAATTCAGTCCCAGAGAGTCACGATCAGTCGGCTTCCACTCGACCCCGGCAAACCAGCCGACCGAAGTGTTATCCACCTTGACACGCATCAGGTTCGAGCCTACGCCCGATGGGAACGGAATGCCCCCCAGGCCCGGGGACAAGGCCGCCGCGCCAGTCAGGTTGAGGTTCTGGCTGACGAACCCATTGGTGTGTTGCACGATAGCGCCGGCGCCCACCGAAAAGGCGTCGTTGACCTTGAACGACAGCGAGCCGGTGAGCCCCACGGTCTCGATCTTGGTATCCACGGCAAAGTCACGACCTTTCCAGTCTTCGTCCCAGGTACTGCGCATCCCCTGGGGAACCACCTGGCTCAGGCCAAAAGCAAAACGATCGTTGATCGGTACGACCAGGAACCCGGTTGGAACCCAGGCCGTAAAACCGCCTTGACCACCATCGCCGGTCAGGGGCACAGGGTCGCCGGGAATGCCATTGGCATCCACCGGGGTCTGCGAGGCAGGATTGCCCTGATAGTCAGTGGCGGTCCCCGAGTACTTCAATTTGATACGCGCATAGTCGACCGTGAACTGGCCAACACTCTGATCAATGAAGGCCATTGCCGCCGGGTTGTTGAAGGCAGCACTGGGGTCGTTCTTGAACAGTGAGCCGCCACCGAAGGCACGCCCCCAACCCGGTGCACCGTAGGTGGGTGTCGAAAAACCACCGGCCTGAACAGGCCCCGCCGTTACCAAACCACCCAGAACAGCCAGTGCGATAGCCACGTGCAATTGTTGTTTCTTATTATTCATTCCCCACTCCTTATTATTATCAACCGCAACAGGTCATCCCCGCCCACCAGCACTCAACAGACGCCTCCGAGGAGGCGCCGGTCTTATCAACGAGTGATCAGCACGTTGTTCTCAACCCAACCTCAAGGGTTGGTGATAACGAAGGTCGGGCTCGGTGCGACGTTGAGCGCAGTGATGCTGCAACTGCCCACGGCCTGTGCACTTGGAACGGTCAGCGCGCCGCCACCATAGTTGGTGTTGATCGTCGCGGTGCCGCAGTTCGAAATGACACTGAAGCTGACACCGGCCACCGTTGCGGTGCTGGTGCTGGTCGGTGTCAGCGTCCAGGGCAGGTTCTGCATCACCGGCACACCGCACAGGGAGTTGGAGCCGCTGACAGTGGCCGCGGTAATCGACGCCGAGGAGCCGTCAGCGGCGGTTTTGCCGGTGAAGGTGATGTTGCAGGTCACCGGCAGGTTGAACGACGCCGGGGATTTCACCGTAATGGTGCCAGGAGCGCTGAAGGTGGTATTCACCGGAGTAATGGTTGCCGCGTTGACCATGGATGCCGCGCCTAAGCAGACAGCAATGGCAGTGAACGATACGAGAGTTTTGATGCCTTTCATTGTTGTTATTCCTCACATGTTATGGCGATTCATTTCGCCGGGGATAATGGCCTTTAACGGACAACACGGAGTACCACGACAGCAACAGCGACCGAGCTTCCTTTTCCAGCCAAACTTTCAAAATCCGCTGTATAACTTTTTAACAGCCGTCCAATAACGGGTTATTCCATTCAGGGCACGACCCGAAAGTTCGGCGGCATCTGGATCGATACCGTCTTGATGGTGCAGCCGCCGTCCAATGCCACATCCGCCGCCTGGAGTTTTCCGTTGCTGTTGTTCCAGGTGCCGGTTGCCGTGGTCGGCCCGCAATCACCACCGACAAAGGGGGCGTGCACCGTGACCTGGATACCGGACATCGAGCCGCTGCCCTCGTCCCTGGCCACCAGCTTCCAGGGCAAGTGCGTGGCCTCGACCTGGCCGCACTTCAGGCCACCGTCGAAACCGACCTTCTCGACACTGGCATAACTGCCGTCGGCGCTGATCCGGCCGCTGACTTCAATGGTGCAGTCGGCATTGATGATGCTCTTGGCAAAACTGATCGGGCCCTTGGCGCTGAACTCGCTATTGGCCGGTTCCATCCGCGCGGCGGCAAACGCCGGGGCCACGGCCGAAAAACCCAGCAGTACCGCAAGTACCCGAAAAGCTAATAGAATTGAGTGCATGGCTGACGTCCTTCCTGGTCTTTATTGTTGTTTTATGGAGCAACTTCATCTTCCATCCGGGGCCCCTTCGCCAATCTTGGCGTGAGTCTTCCCGCCATGCGCACTTTGAAAAATGGGCATGTTATTCAATGGTTTTATTCAATCAGTGTGACGAGTGCCGTAGCGCTTTAATAACTCCAAGCGTCGGGAGGGTTGCAAGTTGGCCAGCCGCACATTGCCCTCATAGTGCGCCAATACCCGGTGATCCATCAGCCGCCGCCAGAGAAACGGTACATAGGCCCAGACAATCATACTTGCGTAACCGTATGGCAGTTGCGGCGATTCATCGAAGTGACGCAAGGCCTGATAACTGCGTGTCGGGTAAGCATGGTGATCGGAATGCCGCTGAAGTTGAAAGAGAAAGATATTGGTGACAATCCGATTACTGTTCCAGGAGTGCCGTGGCGAACAGCGCTCATAACGGCCATTGGGTAACTTCTGGCGCAACAGGCCGTAGTGTTCGACATAGTTCACCACTTCCAGCAACGAGAACCCGTAGATCCCCTGGATCAGCAGGAAGGGAATTACCGCGCTACCCAGCCAGAGGATCAAGCCGCCCCACATCACCACGCTGAACATCCAGGCGCCGAGCACGGTGTTTTTCCAATGCAGGGCCGGCAGCCCGAGCTTGCCCAGCCGATCACGCTCCAGGTGCCAGGCCGAACGCAGGCTGTGGTAGACCGAGCGCGGCAGGAAGCGCCAGAAACTTTCTCCCAGTCGCGAGCTGGCCGGGTCTTCCGGGGTGGCAACCCGCACGTGATGGCCGCGATTGTGCTCGACGAAGAAGTGGCCATAGAAGGTCGGCGCCAGGGACAACTTCGCCAGGAACTGCTCCAGTGGCCGGGTCTTGTGTCCCAGCTCATGGGCAATGTTGATGGCGATCCCGGTGGCGGCCCCGGTGGACATTGCCATACCCAGGTAGGTGAAGGCACCGACGCTGCCGTGCACCTGGGCACGCTCGGTGATATAGCCCATCAGGCTCGCCAGACCACCGTGCAACGACCACGCCTCGCCGAGCCGCAGCAGACCACCGCCGATCAACCAATCAATGCCGCCCGCCGCCAGCCAGGCGGTGCTGATCATCGACAGGGTGACCAGGGCCACGCAGGTGTAGATGATCCAGCGGTAGTAGGTCTGTTTCTCAAGATCCGGAACCATGGTTTCCGGTGGATTGTTGCGGTCTTCGCCGAACAGGCCGTCGATCATCGGGATCAGCCCGAAGATCACCAGCACCCCGCTCCACCACAAGGACTGGATGCCGGTGGTAAGGGCGAACAGGCCGGACAAGAGTGGCGTGGCCATTGGCAAAGCACCAAGCCACCACAGATGCCGCTTGCCGTCGGTCCAGATCCCAGGTGCCGCCAGGGAAGCGCTCATGGCAGCCTCCGCAGGATCACAACAGCACACGGCCGCGCATCCGAGTGATGGGCAGGCAGGGAGAAAGCAAATGCGTCAGAAAGCGTTATTTTCATTATTTTAATCGCTCAATTGCACTTTTAAAAAAAACATTCAAAACATTTTTTTAAATATTTAGCCCGATTTCGTTAGCTCGTCAACTATTTTTTTATCGAATGTTGAATGTCGTCACGTCGCGCTGGATCAACCTGCCAGCCGCTCGCTCAGGAAGCCCCCAGCACCGGGGTTGCCTGATCCACGGCGAGCCCGGCTTGCGGTTTTGCCCGCAGGGCGATGCTGCGGACCAGCTCGACCACCGGCGCCACGGCGGTGACCGGCAACATATGTCCGGCCCCTTCGACAATCTCCAGGGACAGGCCTGGCAGCTTGCCGAGCATCGATTCGCCGTGCTTGCGGTAATTCAGTACGCGGTCCTTGGAGCCATAGATCAGGCCCACCGGCAGCTTGAGGGAGGGATAGCGCCTGACCATATCCGGGAGGTCGTTGTTCACCGTGGCGATCTCGCTGGAGGCGCAATAGAAGTTATCGCTGCGCATGCCCAGCAATCCGCCGCCGCGCTCGGCAAAATCAGTGGGCGCCGGCTCGGGAGCGAACACTGCCCTGATCAGGGCCTTGCGCCCGAGCATCCCGATGGGTGTGGCCAGGACCTGCGCAAACCAACGGCGCAAGAATGCCGGCCTCACCCCCAATGACAGAAACACCGGAGGCAGGAGGGGTTGGGGATGGGTCAAGGGGGCTACCAGCACCAGGCCGCTAACCGACTGCGGATGATCCAGCGCCAGGGACAGCGCCAAGGCGCCACCGAGGGAATGTCCGAGTACCAGCGGGCGATCGAGGTCCAATTTGCCGATGAATTCGGCGATCAGCCTGGCCTGCGCAGGGATATCAACCTCGGCACCCGGGTGACGGGAAGAATAGCCGGAGCCGGGACGGTCCAGGGTGATCACCCGGAACTCTTCGCGCAGACGCGGCGACAAGGCATAGGTGAGGTTGCGTCCACAGCCGGACAGTCCATGGATCATCACCAGGGCCGGGCCGCTGCCCTCATCCACATAATGAATCCATTCGCCGCCCACCTCGATAAAACGCCCCTCGGCGGGCACCGCGGCTTCGATGCTCCGGTTGATCCGTGAGCTGATGACCCATAGCGCGGCATTTGCCGCCGCAAAAAGTACAACCCCAACGCCCCATCCCATTGCTCGCCCCTTGCATCCCAGCCCAAGGCGCGGCGCCGGGATTGGCTGCCACCTCGAGAATCGCCTACACCTGATAAACAGGCCCATCGGTCGGATGAGTCGCCAGGGTTCGGCAGAACACTAGCGTAGGCGATATTTTCAGGTAAGTTATTTAAATTATTTTTTAAAACATTTAATTTAAATATGCAATGCTGAGGACTCATCCAGCGCCGCCAATCATCGGCAGGCGTTGCCACAATCGAGGTACACACCATGAATGCGTACTCGTCACCCCCGCCAGATGGCGAAGCCGTTGATATTGCGATCATCGGCACCGGTTTTGCCGGATTGTGCATGGCCATTCGCTTGAAACAGGCCGGCATCAGCGACTTCTTCGTCGCCGAACGGGCCGACAGCCTGGGCGGCACCTGGCGCGACAACCACTACCCCGGCTGCGCCTGTGATGTGCAGTCGCATGTCTACTCCTTCTCTTTCGCGCCCAATCCGCACTGGAGCCGGCAATTTGCACCCCAGGCGGAAATCCGTGCCTATCTTGAGCGTTGCGCGAAGGATTTCGGTGTCACTCCCCACCTGCATTTCGACATGACCCTGAGCCGCGCAGTGTTCGACGAAAGCCGACAGCGCTGGGCCCTGAGCTTTGCCAACGGACGCCAGCTGTCGGCACGGGTGCTGATTTCCGGCATGGGTGGGCTCTCGCGTCCCGCGCTGCCGGATATTCCGGGGCTGGCGGACTTCCAGGGCAAAAGCTTCCATTCCCAGCACTGGGATCATGCTTATGCACTGGAAGGCAAACGGGTCGCGGTGATCGGCACCGGGGCCAGTGCCATCCAGTTCGTGCCGCGGATCGCCCCGAGGGTGGCGCACCTGAGCCTGTTCCAGCGCACGCCACCCTGGATCCTGCCCAAGCCGGATCGCGAATTGTCGACGGCCGAACGCTGGTTGTTCCGACACCTGCCCTTTACCCAACGGCTGGCACGCTCGGCCATTTACTGGGCCCTGGAAAGCCGGGTGATTGCCTTCGCCCGCTATCCGAAGTTGATGAAGCTGGTACAGAAAATTGCCGTACGCCATCTGCACCGCCAGGTGGCCGCGCCAACATTGCGCAAGACCCTGACGCCCGACTACACCATCGGTTGCAAGCGCATCCTGATTTCCAACGACTACTATCCGGCGCTGGCGCGCAGCCACGTGAAAGTGGTCAGCCAGGCGGTCACGCGGGTCGAGACCGATGCCGTGGTCACCGCCGACGGTGTCCGCCACCCCGTCGACTGCCTGATCTTCGGTACCGGCTTCCAGGCCACCGCCCCCCTGCCCCGGGGCCTGATCATCGGACGCAACGGCCTCGACGTGCTCGATACCTGGGCCGACGGCGCCCATGCCTACCTGGGTAGCTGCCTGCCGGGCTACCCGAACTTCTTCATGATCATCGGCCCGAACACCGGGTTGGGGCACAACTCGATGATCCTGATGATCGAGGCCCAGGTCACCTATATCCTTCAGGCCCTTGCGCAAATGCGCAGCCAGTGGATCGAGACCCTGGAGATCAGGCCCGAAGTGGAAAGTCGCTACAACGAGCGGCTTCAGCAGCAGCTCCAGCGCGCGATCTGGTCAACCGGCGGCTGTCGCAGCTGGTACCTGGATCCGCGCACCGGCAAGAACACCACCCTCTGGCCCGGCTCGACCTGGCGTTTCCGTCAGGTCACGCGTCATTTCCAGCTCGGCGATTACAAGGTTTCTGCCCGGATATCCCCAAGCCCGGAACCGGTTCCCGCTCAAGCCCAATCCCCCGGAGGCCGCCCATGAAGACCTTCGACGGCAAAGTCGCCGCCATTACCGGTGCCGGCGCCGGCATGGGCCGCGCCCTGGCCATTGCCCTGGCCCGCGAAGGTTGCCACCTGGCCCTGGCGGACAAGAATCCCCAGGGCCTGGCACAGACCCTGGAACTGGCCCGGGCCGCCGCGCTACTACCGCTGCGCATCACCACCCGGGTCCTCGATGTCGCCGAACGCCAGGCTCTGTTCGACTGGGCGGCCGCCACGGCGGCCGAGCATGGCGGCGTCAACCTGGTGTTCAATAATGCCGGGGTGGCCCTGTCGAGTACCATCGAAGGCATGAGTCAGGAAGACCTCGACTGGATCATCGGGATCAATTTCTGGGGCGTGGTCCATGGCACCCAGGCCTTCCTGCCTTACCTCAGGCAGACCGGCCACGGCCATATCATCAACACCTCCAGCGTGTTCGGCTTGTTCGCCCAACCGGGGATGAGCGCCTACAACGCCAGCAAGTTCGCCGTGCGCGGCTTTACCGAGTCGTTGCGCCAGGAACTCGACCTGATGGACATCGGTGTCTCGGCCACCTGCGTGCACCCTGGCGGCATCAAGACCGATATCGCCCGTTCCAGCCGGATCAGTGACAACGTCAAGGGCCTGCTGATCGACAACGAGGAACAGGCCCGGGCGGATTTCGAGAAACTCTTTATCACCGATGCCGACCAGGCGGCCCGGACGATCCTGCACGGCGTGCGAAGAAACCGTCGACGGGTGCTGATCGGCCGCGACGCCCATGCCCTGGATCTGCTGGTGCGCCTGCTGCCCAGCGCCTATCAGGCCCTGGTGGTGTTCGTCACCCGACGCATGTCGCCCTCGGGCAAACGCAAGACCCGGCCCGACGCCAGTGACGCCGGTGGTCTCAATTGAAAGGAGTGCCAGCCATGCTGCCTGTACGCCGTGATGTCCGTGTCGACCTGCCCGCCGAGCGTGCCAAGGACTGGCATGCCCAGGGCCCGTGGGTCACGCATTTCTTCAATGCCCTGTCCTTGCTGTTTCCCTCCGGCGAACTGTTCTTCATGGACAGCGTGCGCCATTACCGGGATCGGGTGCACGACCCCGAGCTCAAGCGCCAGATCCAGGGTTTCATCGGCCAGGAAGCCATGCACAGCCGCGAGCACTTGCGCTACAACGACATGCTGCAAGCCGCCGGCCTGCCGGCGCACAAGCTCGATCGACGGTTGCGGATAATCCTCGACTTCCAGAAAAAGCACTTCCCGCCCGCCTTCAACCTGGGCATCACCATTGCCCTGGAGCATTACACCGCAATGCTCGCTGATCTGATGCTGCGCGACCCGAGCCGCTTCGGCGACTCGGTCGAGGGTTATCGGCAGATGTGGATGTGGCATGCGCTGGAGGAGACCGAGCACAAGTCAGTGGCCTTCGATGTGTGGAATGCCGCGCTCAAGCCGGGACCGGGTCGCTACCTGATCCGTGTCGGCAGTATGCTCAGCACCACGCTGATGTTCTGGCTGGTGGTGTTCGACTTTCATGTGCGCCTGCTGATCGCCGACCGCAAGGCCGGTCATCCGCTCAAAGGTTGCTGGTCCATGCTCAAGTACCTGTTCGGCCGCCACGGTGTGTTCCCGCGTATCGCCCTGCCCTGGCTGGATTACTTCAAGCCTGGCTTCCATCCCTGGGACCATGACAACCGCGAGCATCTGCAACGCATCGATGCCCTGGTCGAGGCGATGGATAAGCAGCGCCCCTGATAGCCTGTCAGTCAGGCTCCACAGGCTGGACCTGACTGGCGGTATCGATACTCACCACCACCGACAGCCCCGGGCGCAGCCGATCGATCTCCTCCTGCCCCGGGTCGACGATGATCCGTACCGGCACCCGCTGGGCGATCTTGACGAAGTTGCCGGTGGCGTTATCGGCCTGTAACAGGCTGAATTCCGAGCCGGTCGCCGGGGCAATGCGCTGCACACGGCCGCTGAAACGACGATGGTTGAGGGCATCGACGGTAAAGCTCGCCGCCTGCCCCACCCGCACATCCGCCATCTGGGTTTCCTTCATATTGGCGATCACCCAGTGCCGATCCGGCACCAGGGCCATCAACTGCGCGCCGGAGTTCACATAAGCCCCCAGGCGCACGCCGATCTGCCCCAGTTGGCCGTCCCGGGGGGCGGTGATCCGGGTATTCGACAAATCGATCCGCGCCAGCTCCACCGCGGCCTCGGCGTTGGTCACTGCCGCCTCCAGTGAACCGCGATTGACCAGCACGGTTTGCAGGTCCTGGCGGGAAATATCCAGCGCCGCCTTCGCCTGGGCCACCGCCGCGTCCGTCTGGGCATGGTCGGCACGGGTCACGTCGAGCTCACGGCGGGACACCGAGCCATCGGCGATCAGCGCTTCGTTGCGCTTGAGGTCGGCGCTGCTCTTGAGCACCTGGGCCCGGCTGTTGTCGAGGGCCGCCTGGCGCTGGGCAATGGTCGCCTCGGCGCTACGGCGCTGCTGCAGATTGTTGGCCAGGGCGGCCTTCTGCACGTCCAGTTGGGCCAGGGCCTGGTCCAGCCGCTGCTTATAGATACGATCATCGAGCCGCACCAGCAGCTCGCCGGCCTTGACGAACTGGAAGTCCTGCACCGGTACTTCGTACACATAACCGCTGAGCTGCGGGCCGATCAGCGTCACCTGCCCGCGCACCAGGGCGTTCTCGGTGCTTTCGATGGCGCTGCCGAACGGCGGCAGCTGCCAGGCATAGAGCACGATCAACACGCCGGTGATGGCGATCGCGGCAAAGCCCAGGGACGAGACGATCCGCACCCCCAGGGACCTCGGTTCGGTGGACGAGGCGCCGGCCGGGGTGACCCCTTCAGGGGTGGCGGCAATGGCATTGGTCGTGGTCGCAGGTTCGCTCATCGTGAAGGGGCACCGCTGGTGAGAGTGGAAGACGGGGCGTTGCGGGCAATCTTCCTGTTCATGCTGAGCAACCACAGGCTGCGGGCGAAGATCCACAGCATGGTCAGGACCGCGATCACCGCAATCAGCATGAACACATCGTTATAGGAGAGGATATTCGCTTCGCGGGTCGCCGACGCGGCCAGCGCCTGCATGCCCTGGGTGGTGCGCGCCGACGGGTCGAAAATCACCCCGGCATAGGCCGCGCTGCTGCTTTGCAGGCGTGCGGCGACCTGCGGATCGATCAGGGTCAGGTGTTCGACGATGCTGCTGGAGTGGAATTTCTCCCTCGCCACCTGGAAGGTCCCCAGCAACGCGGAGCCGATCAAGCCGCCGAGATTGTTGCAGATCCCGAACAACACCGAAAAGCTCACCAGGTTGCGCGGGTTGGTCACCACATTGCGGGTGCCCAGGGCCATGGTCGGGCCGAGGAAAAAGGTCCCGCCGAAGGCCAGCAGGAACTGACTGGCGTACATATTGGCCGGACGCGTCAGGTTGTTGGAAAAGCTGTCCATTGACGAGCCGACCGCCATCAGCGCCAGGGAAATGATCAGCGGCTTGAGCAGATGGTCAGGGTGAATGGTCAGGGCACTGGCCGCCAATCCGGCGATGCTGCCCAGCAGCATCACCCCATAGAGGCTGCGCATCTGTTCGCTGCCCATGTTCAAGGCCTGGAGAAAGCCCACCGCACCGGTGGACTGCTCCGAGAGCACCATGCGGATCAGGATCACCGCCAGCCCCAGGCGGATCATCGCCCCGCTGCCCAGCCAGCGGGTCATCAGCATCGGGTTGCTGCGGTTGTGTTCAATTGCCAGCCCGGCGAGGATCAGCACGATCGAGGCCGCCGAGGCGATGCCGATCCAGGGCGCTTCCAGCCACCAGTCGATCCGCCCCAGGGACAGCACCGCGCAGAGCAGCGCCACGCCGGTAGCGAGGATGGCAAAGGTCAGGAAATCGAGTTTTTCAAAGGTCTTGAAGCGATCGCCCGGCGGCAGCTTGAGCAGGAACACGCAACCCAGGGCCGCCAGGGCCAGTCCCAGCTCGAACAGATACAGCCCGCGCCACTCGGCGATCTGCAGCAGGTCCTCGGAAAACAGCCGGGCCAGGGGCAGCGCCAACTGCGAGGTGCCCAGCCCCAGCACCAGGGCCTTGAGCCGCCATTTCGCTGGAAAAGCCTGGATCATGTAATACAGGCCCAGGGAACTCAGGGCCGCGCCGACCATGCCGTGGGCCGCACGCACGGCAATCGCCGAACTCAGGTCATTGACGAACAGATGGCCGAAGGTCACCAGCGCATAGAGCACCAGGAACACCTCGGTGAAGGCTCGCAAGCCAAATTGCTGACGAAATTTCACCAGCAACAGGTTCATCGAGACATTGGTCATGACATAGGCCGCCGGCAACCAGGCGATCTCCGCCGTGGTCGAGCCCAGGGCGCCTTGCAGGTACGGCAAATTGGCGATCACCAGCGAATTGCCGAGGCCGCCGGTCAAGGCCACCAGCAGTCCGACCATGGCATAGGCCCAGCGCCTGGGCGTGGAATGCAACGGCGTCGACGGCGATCCGGGCAGGCTGGGGCGCTCGTGGGGCTGCCAGTCGTGCGGCGCGTATTGGTTCATCGGGGCCTTGCTCCAAACACCGGAAGGCGACTCTTATTTGCGCGGCCACACAGATTACCTGAATCGCCGCTGTCTATTGAGCAAAAACAACAGGTCGTTCATCTCTTCTTCATAGGCTTTTCACATTTGGGCGTTTACCGTAGAATCCTGCCCGCGCTTCGGGCCAGGGAATTGATAAAAATCATGAACATAACGCTGCAATGCAGCTTTGACATTTCATTTTTTTAGGCTTAAATCGCCGCATGTCTTTTATTACCCCTGTATCATCCCACGGTCATGCCTCTATGCTTGTCCGCATAAAAGGTATCGTTCATTGTGCCCGAGCGTTGAGTCCGGCATGCTATCGGCTGGCTTGAAGCATCGCCGCACCATTGAAACCATTCTGGAAAGAAGCCTTTGAAACCTTATCCAATTCAGCGCGTGTCGATCGTTATCCCGGTCTATAACGAAGAACAGAGCCTGCCAGAACTGTTGCGCCGCACCGAAGCGGCCTGTTCGCAGTTGACCCAGGATGTCGAAATCATCCTGGTCGACGACGGCAGCCGTGATCGCTCCGCCGACATTCTCCAGGAAGCCGCCGAGCGTGAAGGCAGCCAGGTCATCGCCGTGATCCTGAACCGCAACTACGGTCAGCACGCCGCGATCATGGCCGGCTTCGAGCAATCCACCGGTGATGTGGTCATCACCCTGGACGCCGACCTGCAGAACCCGCCGGAAGAAATTCCGCGTCTGGTGGAACAGTGTGCCTTGGGCTTCGACGTGGTCGGCACCGTGCGCAACAATCGCCAGGACTCGGCCCTGCGCCGCTGGCCGTCGCGCCTGATCAACATGGCCGTGCAACGTTCCACCGGCGTCGCCATGAGCGACTACGGCTGCATGTTGCGCGCCTATCGCCGGACCATCGTCGATGCGATGCTGGCCTGCCGCGAGCGCAGCACCTTTATCCCGATCCTGGCCAACAGTTTTGCCCGGCACACCACCGAAGTACTGGTGCAGCACGCCGAGCGCGAGCACGGTGACTCGAAATACAGCCCGATGCGCCTGATCAACCTGATGTTCGACCTGGTCACCTGCATGACCACCACGCCCCTGCGGCTGTTGAGCATCATCGGTTTCACCATGGCCGGTCTCGGCGCCCTGTTCGCCATCCTGCTGGTGGTGCTGCGCCTGATCTTCGGCGCCGCCTGGGCCGGTGACGGTTCGTTCGTGCTGTTTGCTATCCTGTTCGTCTTTACCGGCGGCCAGTTCATCGGCATGGGGCTCCTGGGTGAATACCTGGGCCGCATGTACAGTGACGTGCGTGCACGTCCGCGCTTCTTCATCGAGAAAGTGCTGCGTAGCCAGCCGTCTCCTGCCAGCGCTGCTGGTGATACCCCTTCTACTACTACCTCCAATCAGGTCGCACCATGAATCCGAAAGTTGTCGTCTTCGCCTATCACGATATTGGTTGCACCGGCATCGAGTCCCTGCTCGCCGCAGGTTACGACATCGCCGCAGTGTTCACCCATGCCGACGACCCGAAGGAGAACGCCTTCTACGGTTCCGTAGCGCAACTCTGTGCTCGCAAGGGCATTACCGTGCACGCCCCGGAAGATGCCAACCATCCTCTGTGGATCGAGCGCATTGCCAAGCTGAGCCCGGACTACATCTTCTCGTTCTACTACCGCAACCTGTTGAGCGAAGAGCTGCTGGCCACCGCCAAGAACGGCGCGTTCAACCTGCACGGTTCCCTGCTGCCACGCTACCGCGGTCGCGCACCGGCCAACTGGGTGCTGGTCAACGGCGAAACCGAAACCGGCGTGACCCTGCACCGCATGGTCAAGCGTGCCGATGCCGGTGGCATCCTGGCGCAGAACCGCGTCGCCATCGACCGTGCCGACACCGCCCTGACCCTGCACACCAAGCTGCGTGACAGCGCTGCAGCCCTGCTGGGTGAAGCCCTGCCACAACTGGCTGCCGGCAAACTGAGCGAAACCGCCCAGGACGAGTCCAAGGCCACCTACTTCGGTCGCCGTACCCCGGCTGACGGCAAGCTGGTCTGGAAAAAGCCTGCCGAAGAGCTGTTCAACCTGGTCCGCGCCGTGACCCAACCTTACCCGGGTGCCTTCTGCGCCGTGGGCGAGCACAAGCTGATCGTCTGGAGCGCCGAAGTCGTCAAGGGCAACGAAGGTCAGGCCCCTGGCCGTGTGATCAGCGTCGACCCGCTGCGCATCGCTTGCGGTGAAGACTCCCTGGTGATCAAGGCCGGTCAGCGCAACGACGCCGGCCTCTTCCTCAGCGGCCCGCAACTGGCCAACGAACTGGGCCTGGTGGACGGTTCCTTCCTGCGTGGCGCCGAGTCGGGCCGCAAGCCACGTCGTACCCGCGTACTGATCCTGGGCGTCAACGGCTTCATCGGTAACCACCTGTCCGAGCGCCTGCTGCGTGACGACAAGTACGACGTCTACGGTCTGGACATCGGCTCCGACGCCATCGAGCGCCTGCGCAGCCACCCGAACTTCCACTTCGTCGAAGGCGATATCAGCATCCACTCCGAGTGGATCGAGTATCACATCAAGAAGTGCGACGTGGTCCTGCCGCTGGTGGCCATCGCCACCCCGATCGAATACACCCGCAACCCGCTGCGCGTATTCGAACTGGACTTCGAAGAAAACCTGAAGCTGGTTCGCTACTGCGTCAAGTACAACAAGCGCGTGATCTTCCCGTCGACTTCCGAAGTCTACGGCATGTGCCAGGACGAGAACTTCGACGAAGACACCTCGAACCTGATCGTTGGCCCGATCAACAAGCAGCGCTGGATCTACTCGGTCTCCAAGCAACTGCTGGACCGCGTGATCTGGGCTTACGGCGCCAAGGGCCTGAACTTCACCCTGTTCCGTCCGTTCAACTGGATGGGTCCACGTCTGGACCGTCTGGATTCGGCGCGTATCGGCAGCTCCCGTGCCATCACCCAGCTGATCCTGAACCTGGTGGAAGGTACTCCGATCCGTCTGTTCGACGGCGGCGAGCAGAAGCGCTGCTTCACCGACATCGCCGACGGCATCGAGGCCCTGGCCCGTATCGTCGACAACGAGAACGACTGCTGCAACGGCCAGGTCATCAACATCGGTAGCCCGGACAACGAAGCCAGCATCCGTCAGCTGGGCGAAGAACTGCTGCGTCAGTTCGAAGCTCACCCGCTGCGCAGCAACTTCCCTCCGTTCGCCGGTTTCCGCGACGTGGAAAGCAAGGCGTTCTACGGTACTGGCTACCAGGACGTGTCGCACCGCAAACCAAGCGTCGAAAACGCCAAGCGCCTGCTGAACTGGGAGCCGACCGTCGAGATGAGCGAAACCATCGGTAACACCCTGGACTTCTTCCTGAAAGAAGCCATGCTCGAAATCGCGGACAAGCGCTGATGCAGGCTGGACTTCGCATCGATGTGGACACCTATCGCGGCACCCGTGAAGGGGTACCGCGGTTGCTGGAACTGCTCGACGAGGCCCAGGTCAAGGCGACGTTCTTCTTCAGCGTTGGACCGGACAACATGGGGCGCCACTTGTGGCGCCTCATCAAACCCCAGTTCCTCCTGAAGATGCTGCGTTCCAAGGCTGCCAGTCTTTATGGCTGGGACATCTTGCTGGCCGGCACTGCCTGGCCAGGCAAGCCGATCGGTCGGGATCTGGGGCATCTGATGCGCCAGACCCTGGCCGCCGGCCATGAGGTCGGCCTGCATGCCTGGGATCACCACGGCTGGCAGGCCAACGCCGGGCGCTGGAGCGAAGCCGAACTGATCGAACAGATCCGTCGCGGCGTCGATTGCCTGAGCGATATCACCGGGCAAGCCGTCGAATGTTCGGCCACCGCCGGTTGGCGAGCGGACGAGCGTGTCGTGCAAGCCAAGGAGCATTTCGGTTTTCGCTATAACAGCGACTGCCGCGGGCACGGTCTGTTTCTGCCACGGTTGGCGGATGGCAGCCTGGGGACCCCGCAAATTCCCGTGGACCTGCCTACCTTCGACGAAGTCGTGGGTGCGGATCTGGCCGCGAAAGATTTCAATGCGTTCATTCTCGACCGGTTCAGTCCGGCGCGCCTGAATGTCTACACGATTCACGCAGAAGTAGAAGGGATTCTGATGGCAAACGAGTTTCGCCAGCTGCTGGCCCAGGCCAAGGCGCGCGATATCGAGTTCCAACCCCTGGTCAATCTATTGCCGGCCCAACTGGACCGCCTGCCCGCAGGGCAATTGGCCCGTGGCACCCTCGGCGGCCGTGAAGGCTGGCTTGGGGTACAGCAGGGATGACCAGGCGCTGGGCTTTGCCGTTGCTGTTTCTTGCTTTTCTGCTGTTCTACCTCCTGCCACTGGTCACCCATGGCATGTGGATTCCCGACGAAACCCGCTACGCCCAGATCGGCCAGGAGATGCTCCGGCACGGCCACTGGGCGTCGCCGCATTTCATGGACCTGCGCTACTTCGAAAAACCCATCGCCGGCTACTGGATGATCGCCATCGGTCAGGCCATTTTCGGTGAGAACTTTTTCGGCGTGCGTTTCGCTTCGGCCCTGAGCACCGGGCTGAGCGTGCTGCTGGTCTATCTGATTGCCGGACGCCTGTGGAACGACGAACGCAAGCAGTTTGCCTGCGCCGCGTTGTACATGAGCTTCGGCCTGATCGCCGGGCAGGCCGGGTATGCCAACCTCGATCCGCAGTTCACCTTCTGGGTCAACCTGAGCTTCGTCGCCCTGTGGTTCGCCATCGACGGCAGTACCCCACGGGCACGCCTGTGGTCGTGGGTGGGCCTGGGCCTGGCCTGCGGCATGGGTTTCATGACCAAGGGTTTCCTCGCCCTGCTGTTGCCGGTGCTGATCGCCCTGCCCTACATGATCTGGCAGAAGCGTTTTCGCGAACTGGTGGGTTATGGCCTGGTGGCCGTGGTCGTGGCCACGCTGATCAGCCTGCCCTGGGTCCTGGCGGTTCACCTCCAGGAACCGGACTACTGGCGTTTCTTCTTCTGGCACGAGCATATCCGTCGTTTTGCCGCCGAAGACGCGCAACACACCCGGCCTTGGTGGTTCTACCTGCCGATGATCGTGGCTTCCAGCCTGCCATGGGCAGTGCTGTTCCCGGTGACCCTGAAGGACGCCTGGCGTACCAAGGGTCAGCGCATCACCCTGTTCCTGCTGCTCTGGCTGTTGCTGCCACTGGCGTTCTTCAGCCTCAGCCGCGGCAAGCTGCCGACCTACATCATGCCGTGCCTGATGCCCCTGGCGTTGCTGATGGGGCATTCGCTGATGGATCGCATCAAGCTTGCCCAAGGCCAGGTTCCTCGTCTCAACGGCCTGCTCAACCTGGTGTTGGGCCTGGCGGGAATGGCGGCACTGGTGTATTTCCAGATCAAGCAGCCGTTCTACGATAACGAGCCTTTGCACCTGACCCTGCTCTGCGTGTTCATCGGCAGCTGGATCCTGGTCAATCTCCTGCCCCTGTTCAAGCCGCTGACCTTCTGGGCCACCCCGGCGCTGGGAATGGGCATGCTGGTGTTGCTGCTGCCGGCGGCGATGCCGAACGTCATCGTGCACAACAAGATGCCCGACCAGTTCATCGCCCACCATGCCGAAGAGTTGAGCCAGAGCCGTCACTTCCTGAGCAACGACCTGGGTGCCGCTTCGGCGCTGGCCTGGCGCATGAAACGCAGCGATATCACCCTCTACAACACCCAGGGTGAATTGCAGTACGGCCTGGGTTATCCCGAGACCGCCGGTCGCGCTCAGGATCTGAGCCAGATCCAGGCCTGGATGGACAACGCCCGGCGTGAAGGCCAGGTCGGTGTGGTGATGCGCGTCAAGGATGAGGACGAACTGCACGAGATCGACCTGCTGCCCAAGGATCATGTTCGCTATGAAGAAGGCAACATGGTTATCCTGATTTTTTCGAAGACCACCCCATGACCCTGATCTTGTTGCTCAGCGCCTGCCTGCTGACGTGCCTGGGCCAGGTCGCGCAGAAGTTCGCCGTCGAAAGCTGGCGCGGCCCGGACCTGGGCATCCTGCACAAACTGCGTTCGCCCTGGCTGTGGCTGGCCCTGGCCAGCCTCGGTTTCGGCCTGCTGGTCTGGCTGCTGGTCCTGCAACGGCTGGAGGTCGGGATTGCCTATCCGATGCTCAGCCTGAACTTTGTCCTGATCACCCTGGTGGCGCACTACCTGTTCAAGGAGTCGATCGACACCCGCCATTGGTTGGGCGTGGCGTTGATCATCGCCGGTGTGGTCCTGTTGGGGCGTCACGTATGAGCCAGGCTCGCGGTTTTACCCTGGCCACCGGCAGCGTCCTGCTGGTCAGCGGTGCCCAGTTGGGCATGCGTTGGAGCATGACCCGCCTGCCGGAACCGACACAGTGGCTGGACGCCCTGATGACTCAGGACGTATCGTTACTCGCCTTGGGTGTAGTGGCGGCATCGATCCTCGCCTACGCCCTGTCCATGCTTTGCTGGCTGGCCGCCTTGCGCGACCTGCCATTGGGCCGTGCCTACTCGTTGCTCAGCGTCAGTTACGCGCTGGTCTACCTGCTGGCCGCCGGCCTGCCGTTTTTCAATGAAAGCTTCAGTCTTTCGAAATCGCTGGGAGTGGCCCTGGTCATTCTCGGCGTGCTAACGATCAACTCTCCACGTATACCCCGTCCTAGGGACTCCGTATGAAAATCAGCGTAATTGGTAGCGGTTATGTCGGTCTGGTGCAGGCGACTGTGCTGGCCGAAGTCGGTCATGATGTCGTCTGCATGGACGTCGACCAGAACAAGATCGACTTGCTGCGTAAAGGCCACATCCCCATCTTCGAACCAGGGCTGGAGACCATGGTCAAGAGCAACCTGGAAAGCGGCCGCCTGCACTTCACCAGCGACGAAAAGCTGGCGATCGAGCATGGCCAGGTGCTGTTTATCGCCGTCGGCACGCCGTCGGACGAAGACGGTTCGGCTGACCTGAAGTACGTCCTCTCGGTGGGCGATGCCGTGGTCCGTCACCGCGTCGATCCGCTGATCCTGGTGGAAAAATCCACCGTTCCGGTCGGCACCGGCGACACCCTGCGCGCGCACATTCAAGCCGCCCTGGACAAAGTCGGCCGGACCCTGGAATTCGATATCGTCTCCAACCCGGAATTCCTCAAGGAAGGTTCGGCGGTGGAAGACTGCCGTCGTCCGGACCGGATCGTCATCGGCTGCGAGCGTGAAGAAGTCCGCGAAGTGATGCGCGACCTCTACGCCCCGTTCAACCGCAACCATGACCGCATCATGTTCATGGACCTGCGCAGCGCCGAGCTGACCAAGTACGCCGCCAACTGCATGCTGGCGACCAAGATCAGCTTTATCAACCAGATCGCCGAACTGGCCGAACACCTGGGCGCGGACATCGAAGCCGTGCGCATGGGCATCGGCGCCGACCAGCGCATCGGTTACCACTTCATCTACCCGGGCTGCGGCTACGGCGGTTCGTGCTTCCCGAAAGACATGCGCGCCCTGATCCACAGCGCCCAGGCGGCCAACTGCTCGAGCGACCTGCTGCAAGCGGTCGAAGCGATCAACGAGCGTCAGAAGCACAAGCTGTTCGACCGCCTGAACGCGTTCTACAAGGGTGACCTGAAAGGCAAGACCTTCGCCCTCTGGGGCCTGGCGTTCAAGCCGAACACCGACGATATGCGCGACGCACCGAGCCGCGTGCTGATGGAAGCCCTGTGGGCGGCCGGCGCCCAGGTTCGCGCGTTCGACCCGGAAGCCATGCAGGAAACCCAGCGCATCTATCCGGATGAGCCGGGCCTGTCGCTGATGGGCACGCCGGAATCGGCCCTGGTCGGCGCCGATGCACTGATCATCTGCACCGAATGGCAGCAGTTCAAGGCACCGGACTTCGAACTGATCAAGCAGCGCCTGAAAGCGCCGGTGATCTTCGACGGCCGTAACCTGTTCGACGCCAACCGCATGCAGCGCAAAGGTTTCACCTACTTTGCGATCGGTCGCGGTGCGTCGCTGGATCTGCCGGTGACCCGTCACGGTCTGGAATGATGCCCTGACCCTTGCATAGGGTTACTGAGCAAACAAACGACGCGGTCATTTCGAAAAAATGACCGCGTTTTCGTTCCTAACGGGCTTGCCCGTTGTTTTAGGTCCACGGCCGTGACATTGACGTCCTCATCCCGTAACACCCTGAATCGCCAATCCCTCGGCCTGGGCCTGATCGCCCTGCTGCTGTTTATCGCCGGCGTCTATCAGCAAGCCGCCATCGGTTTCGACTCGCGCTTCGTGCTGTTCGCCGAGGAAATGCTGCGCCATGGTCCGAGTTTCTTTCCGACCACCTATGGCGAGCCGTATCCGGACTATTCGGCATTTTCCACCCTGTTGATCTGGTTGCTGTCGCTGCCGTTCGGCTCGGTCAACGCCCTCGCCGCCTGGCTGCCGAGCGCCCTGGCCTCGGCCTGGATCGTGGTGCTGATGTACCGGCTGGTGGCCCCGCATTCGCCCCGTTGGGCGCTGCTGAGCATTGCCTTGCTGTTGCTGACCAATAATTTCCTGATTGAAACCCGCGCGGTATCCCTCGACCAGATGCTCGCCGCCGTGTCCCTGGCGGTGTTCTACCTGGGTTATGCCGCCAAATACTACGGCGCGCCGAAACGCAGCGTGCTGCTCCTGGCGCTGCTGGTGCTCGGTTTTGCCATTCGCGGCCCCATGGGCCTGGTGATCCCCACCGGCATGCTGTGCAGCTTCTACCTGCTCAGCGGTCAATGGCGCCGGTTGTTCGTGTTTGGCTTCCAGGCCCTGTTCCTGCTGGCAGCCTGCATCGGCCTGCTGTTGTGGCTGGCCTCGCTCGATGGCGGCCCGGCCTTCCTCCAAGAAGTGATCCGTATGCAGTTCACCGGCCGCATGGACGGCTCGGCGGGCTCCAGCGGTACGCTGTATTACTTCAGCAGCGCTTTTGGCAACTACGCCCTGGCTTATCCATTGGCCGTGCTGGTTCTGGTTGCCATTCTGACAACCGGTCGCCAGCATCGTGGGCCGGCCTTGCAACTGACCCTCTACGCGGTCGCGGCCGGCTTGATCGTGATGCTCGGCCTGTCGGTGCCCCAGGCGAAAAAAGCCCGTTATATCCTGCCGATGGTACCGATGGCGGCGATCATTGCCGCCTATCCGTTCCAGGTCGGGAAAGGCCGTCTGTTTGCCTGGCTGCGTGGGCTGATCCAGGGTCTCTGGTTGATCCTGCCGGGCCTGCTGATTGTCGGGATGTTCATGTTGCACCGGCGTTTCCCTGAAGAACTGCCAACCCTGGGCGTCGCGCCCTATCTGGTCGGGGCCTTGCAACTGATCGCCGTGGTGGCGTTGTTCAACGCCCGCTGGCGCGCGCTCGGGCTGGCCGGTTGTGCGGTGCTGGCGCTGTGGAGCAGCTATATCCTGATCGTCGAGCCGACCGAACGCGTCGCCTACGATACCCGCGCCTTTACCCAGGCTACCCAGCAGTTGATGCAGAAGGATCCTGCGCCGCTGGTCATGCACGCGGTGGGCAAGGATGGACGGGCGATCAAGTTCATGGTCAATGCCGAGGGCGATCTGCAGCCGATCTTCACCGAAACGCCTGAGCAGCTTCAGGGCGTGGCACGACCGGCGTGGGTGATGATGGGCAAGGATCAGTATGACGCCCTGAAAGGCACGGCTATCGGCGATCTGACGCCAGTACTCAGCCAGCGGTTCGACAAGAACGATTATGTGCTGTTGAAGCTACCGTAAAACCTGTAGGAGCCTGGCTTGCCAGAGAGGCTTTGAGCGATCTCGGGCCTCTTCGCGGGCAAGCCCTGCTCCTACAGTTCGGTGTCGTACACAAGATCAGCAAACGACGACTCACTGTAGGAGCAGGGCTTGCCCGCGAAGCTTTTGGCGGCCTGGAGGCTGCTATCGTTTCCTGTATTACAGCATCAGGCGATAACTACACTCGCCCCCTTCAGCACATCCAGCCCTACCCCCACCAACGTCACCGAATCCGACCCGAAGGTCAGCACGGTGTCGTGTCCCACCACCTTGGCGTGGTCCTGGATAGTGTGTCCCTGGGAATCGGCATACCCCATGAACACCAGTTTGTCGGAAGCCTGGAAGCCGGTGATCTTGTCCTGGCCGAACGATCCGTTGAAGCCGTTGAACAGGAAGGTATTGCCCCCGCCCTTCGCATCCATCAGGTCATTGCCGGCACCACCGATAAACACATTCCCCCCCTTGGCCGAACCGATCAGATGATCGTCGCCGCCATTACCCAACAGCCACTCCCCCGAAGACTTCGCCGTCAGGGTATCGGCCCCATCGCTGCCGACCTGCGAGTTGACGTAACTCCCCTCGGACAAGCTCTGGTTGCCCACCACATGGGCCACGTCCTTGTTGAAGAACACCAGGCTCGACTCCTTGCTGACCAGGGTGCCGATATTCTGGGCAATGGTGATCCCGCCGCTGGCATCACGGATATACAAGGTGCCGTGGCCGTCATTGGCGATATCGAAACTGCTCAGGGATTTCTGCAGATCGAAGGTGTTGTTGCCCTTGCCGCCGAGAATGATGTTGTAGCCACCGTCATCGCGGAAGGTATCGTTGCCGCCGCGCCCCTCGATGTAATCGTTGCCACGCCCTCCCTTGAGCAGGTCATTGGCGTCGCTGCCGATGATAAAGGTGCTGCCGCTATGGGTTTCGGCATTGCGATTGAGGTCCTGCACCCAGGTCTTGTCCCGTGCCGGATCCGACAGGTTGGCGACGATGATGGTCGAGTCCTTGCTGGTCAGGTTGTAGAACTGCGACCCCAGCACCCGATTCAAGCCATCGCCATAGGCCGTCGGCAGATGGGAAATCCAGGTGGCGACGTTACCGATGGAAAACGGCAGCACATTCCAGGCATCGGACGCGTAATGGTCGTTGAAGCTGACGATATTATTGGTCGCCGAGGCCTTGTTGGCATCGTGCACACCCAGGGTTGCCAGGGTCAGATTGGAGCCGTCGAGGGCACGGAACACCGGGTCGTTTTCATAACCGATATTCAGCACCTGGGTGCCCGGGCCGCTCTGGGTCGGTGAAGCAAAGGCGATGTAGTTGGCATCCTTGTAGAAACCACCCCAATGGTCCTTGCTCAGGTCGGCCACGCTGTTGACCGCCAGCCCGCCGAGGCTGTGGCCGCTGACCAGCACGTCCTTGCCGGAAAGACCGTTGGCCGCGGCAAAGGTCGCCACGCTCTTGAGCAGGCCTTCGAAGGCATTGGCGCTGTAGTTCTTCGCGTAATCCTTGGGTCCGATGGCCGCCAGCAAGTCGTTGATCGCATCGCCGATGGTGTCGCTGATCTGGCTTTCCCGCGGCCCGCTGGTGCCACGGAAGGACACGCCGATCTCGGTCAGGTGCCCGCTGGCGTCGTACTTGCCGAGGATTTCCGCCTGCGCCGTGGTGTAGCCGGCCTTCTCGCCATAGAAGGTGCCGCGGGCATCGGTCTTGCCGCCGTAGCCCAGTTGCACGGCACTGATGGGTGTCCAGCCGGCGGCCTTCACCGCCGCCAGCGCGGCTTTCTCCGAGTCCGGGTTCCAGGGGATCCCGGGGATGACCCCCTGGGCATCCGTGCCGCCGATCAGGGCCTTGACCAGGGTCGCCGGCAGGCCGAGACCGAAGCCGTTCTGCTGGTAGCCCACGGCAAAGCCGTTATCGAGGTTGTGGTAGGAGTACAAGGTGATCGCCATTGCATCGGAATACAGTGCTTTCGAAGCCTCGGTTCCCACGTTTTTATAGTCAAACACACCCATGGTATTGCCTCCTTGCTGGTTGGAATCATTGTCGTATGAAGGCCTCATCGACCCTGGCCAGGTCGGTTTCGCGCAAGGTGCCCGCGTAGTAATGCAATTTGGTCCAGGCCATCAGGTAGTCGTAGCGCGCCTGGGCCAGGTCGCGCCGGGTGCTGTAGAGCTGCTGCTCGGCGTTCAGCGCATCGAGGTTGACCCGCTCGCCACCGAGGATGCTCTGCTTGGTCGAGACCACCAGGGCTTCGGCCGAACTCAAGGCCTTCTGATAGGCGCGCAACTTGCTCACCCCCGACAGGCAGGCACTGAACTGACGACGCAGCTCGATCAGGGTTTCGCGGGTCTTGCCGTCCAGTTCGTATTCGGCCTGTTCCAGATTGGCGCTGGCCTGGCGCACCGACGCCGAGACGCCGCCACCGGCGAACAACGGCACGTTCACCTCGAAACCGATAGTGTTGGTGTCGTAGCGCTGGTTGTAGGTGTTGCCGCTGTCGGACTCGCTCTTGCGCACGCTGGCGTAGGCATTGAGCTTGGGCAAGTGCCCGGCGCGGTTGCGCTCCACTTCATAATGGGCCACTTCCAGTGCCTGGCGCTGGGACGCCAGGGTCGGGTTGTTCTCCAGGGCCATGGCGTGCCAGGTATCGAAGTTGGCCGGCTCCAGGGGAAACGACTGAAAGGTCCGGGCCAGTGGCGCCAGTTCGGAAACATCCACCGACGCTACGCCGATCAGCGCCCCCAGTTCGCGCAGGGCGGCATCCTGTTCGTTGCGGGCTTCGATTTCCTCGGCGGTGGCCAGTTCGAAACGCGACTCGGCTTCGAGAATATCGGTACGTGTGCCCTCGCCCTGGCGGAACAGATGCTCGTTCTGCTGGAACTGCTCCCCATAGGCTTTCTTGCGGGCCTGGGCGATCTCGATCTGGTCCTGGGCAAACAACGCCTTGGTGTAATAGGTCAGGACCCGCACCAGCAGCTCCTGGCTCTTGCCGCGAAAGGTTTCATCGGCGAACAACGCCTGGGCCACGCCCTTGCGGTAATTGGCATAGGCCTCGTAGTCGATCAGCGGTTGTTGCAGCATCAGCGTCGAGCCGGAGCTGGTGTAGTGACGGTCCTCGTGGGAGTTGCCCCGTTCGCTGAGGTAGGTGGCCCGCGAATCGTTACGGCCCTGGTTGTAGTTATAGGAAATCTTCGGCAGCAGGCCGGCCCGGCCAATGGCGCGGTTTTCCTGGCCGGCATCGCGCTCCTTGAGCGCGCCGAGGAATACCGGGTCATTGCGCAGCGCCTGCTCATACACCTGGAACGGCCCCATGGCCTGGCTGCCGGTGCTGACCAACAGGGACAGCGTTGCCACGATCATCGACAGTGTCTTCATTCGGTGAAACATCCTATTGCTCGGTCAGCGCGGAACCCGCGCGGTCCAGCAGGGGTTTGAACAGATAGTTGAGCAGCGAGCGCTCGCCGGTCCGCACGAACATCTCGGCGGGCATGCCCGGCTTGATCACCAGCCCGTGGAGTTTTTCCAGGGCCATGTCGCTCACCGACGTGCGCAGCACGTAATACGGCGCGCCGGTCTTTTCATCGAGCAACTGGTCGGCGGAGATCAGGCTGACTTCGCCGGGCACCCGTGGCGTGCGGCTCTGGTTGAAGGCGGTGAACAGGATGTCCACCGGCAGATGGCTGCCGACCTTGTCCACCAGGTTGACCGGCAGGTGCCCCTCGACTTCCAGGCGTTCGCCCTGGGGCACGATCTCCAGCAGGGTTTCCCCGGCACGGATCACCGCGCCTTCGGTGTGCACGCTGAGGTTGACCGCGATGCCCTCCGCCGGCGCGACGATCTCGCTGTGCTGCAAATTGAAATCCGCCGAGCGCAGCTGCTGCTCCAGGGTCAGGCTCTTGAGCTGGGCCTCGGCCAGTTGGCCGCGCACTTCCTTCTGGTACTCCTCGCTGTGCTGGGAGAGCTTGAGACGCGACTCGACAATGCCCTGCTCGACCCGCCCGCTTTCGCCGCTGTTCTGCGCCAGGTCCTGTTGCACCTGGGACAGTTGGCGCTGGTAGTCCAGCAGGCGGTTGCGCGGGATATAGCCGTTGTCCGCCAGGGGCTTGAGGTTGTCCAACTGGCTGCGCAGGGAATCGGCGCGGGCCAGCATGTCGTTGCGCGCGCGACGCATACCGGCCAGTTGCGAGCCGGCGCCGTCGATACTGGCGCGAATACCGGCCTGCTCCCGGGAAAAGGCTTCGCGACGGCTACTGAACAGTTGCCGCTGGCCTTCGAGCACCAGCGCCAGGGGCGGGTCGGCCTCCGCGCTCAACTCGGGCGGAAACACCACCCGGGGCAGGTTGTCGCGCTCGCTCTGCCAACGCGCCTGGCTGGCCCAGGCCATGCGGTACTGGGCCTGCAACGATTGCACATCGGCCGACAATTGCGTCTGGTCGAGACGAAACAGCGGCTGGCCCTGATGCACCACTTGCCCTTCGCGCACCAGGATCCGGCTGACCACGCCGCCGCCGAGGGATTGCACCGCCTTGCGCTTGCCGGATACCACCACGGTGCCCTGCACGGCAATGCCCTGGTCCAGCGGCGCCAGGGCCGCCCAGAGAAAGAAGCCGCCGGCACCCAGGAGGGCCAACAACCAGCCCATACGGGCAAAGAACCGGGCATCACGTTCCCGGTATTCAACAGGGGTACTGATCTGCATTGTGCTGTCCTTGCTCATGCGCCGCTACTGCGCGTCGGCGCGGGATACTGTCGGCTCAGGCTGACGCCCGCCGGGGTGGCTGCCTCGCGGGCCGGTTGCGGTGCGGGTTGGGCGCCGGCCGACAGTGCCTTGAGCACATCGGCACTGCTGCCGAAGGCTTGCAGGCGGCCTTCGTTGAGCACCAGCAACTTGTCCGCCTGGGTCAGGGAGGTGGAACGGTGGGTCACCAGGACCACTGTGCTGCCCCCCGCCTTGAGCAGGGCAATCGCCTGGGTCAGGGCGGTTTCCCCGACCACATCGAGGTTGGAATTGGGCTCATCCAGCACCACCAGGCGCGGGCCGCCATACAACGCGCGGGCCAGCGCCACCCGCTGCTTCTGCCCGCCGGACAGGCCGCTGCCGTCTTCTCCCAGCAGTGTGTCGTAGCCCTGGGGCAGGCGCAGGATCAGCTCGTGCACACCGGCCTGACGTGCCGCCTCGACCACTTTCGCCGAGTCGACTTCGGCAAACCGCGCGATATTTTCGGCAATGGTGCCGCTGAACAACTCGATGTCCTGGGGCAAATAACCAATATGCGGACCGAGGTCGTCGCGGTCCCAGCGGTGCAGGTCGGCACCGTCCAGGCGCACGGTGCCGCCCAGGGTCGGCCAGACGCCCACCAGCACCCGGGCCAGGGTCGACTTGCCCGAGCCCGAGGCACCGAGCACCCCCAGCACCTCGCCGGGGGCCAGGCTGAAACTCACCTGGTGCAGGGTCGCGACACGCTTGCCCGGCGGTCCGGCGCTGACCTGTTCAAAAGCCACCTGGCCCTGGGGCGCGGGCAGGCTCATCTGCCCTTCTGTCTCGGGGAACTCACGCAACAGGCCGTCCAGGCGCTGATAGGCGAGCTTGGCCGTGCTCCACTGTTTCCACACCGCAATCAACTGGTCGATGGGGCTGAGCACCCGGCCCATAAGGATCGAGCCGGCGATCATCATCCCGGCGGTCATCTCACCCTTGATCACCAGCAGCGCCCCCAGGCCCAGCACCAGCGATTGCAGGCACAGGCGCAACATCTTGCTCAGGGAAGTAATCACCGCCCCGGTATCGCTGGCGCGGTTCTGCCGTGCCAGAAATCGCGAGTGCACCTGGAACCAGCGCCTGCGCAAGGCCCCGAGCATGCCCATGGCCTGGATCGTCTCGGCGTTGTGCAGATGACTGGTGGCCAACTGAGTCGAGCGTTGCGAATAACCGCTGGCTTCGCTCAAGGGCTTTTTGGTCATGGACTCGTTGAGGCAGGCCAGGGCGATCAGCAACAAGGCCCCGACACTGGCGAACACCCCCAGCCAGGGATTGAACAGGAAGATTACCAGCAGGTAGATGGGAAACCACGGTGCATCGAAAAAGGCGAACAGGGCCGGGCCGGTGAGAAACTGGCGAATCTGCGTCAGGTCGCCGAGGGACTGGCCGGCATGCCCTTCGCCGCGCAACAGGTTGCGCTCGAAGGCCGCCTGGTAGACCCGCAGGTTCAAGCGCCGCTCCAGGGCGCTGCCGATGCGGATCACGATAAAACTGCGGACCACTTCCAGCAGCCCGATAAAGGCAAAGAACCCCACCACCATCAGGGTCAGCATGACCAGGGTGGTTTCGTTCTGGGAGGTCAATACCCGGTCATAGACCTGGAGCATGTAAATCGAAGGCACCAGCATCAGCAGATTGATCAACGCGGTGAAACAACCGACGCTGAGCAACACACTTTTATAATCGCCGAGCACACGGATCAAAGGTATCCCGGACATCATTTTCGGCGGGTTCATCTCTCTTCCTTGAAGTTTACGCACAGCCGGATACGCACCTTTATTCGATGGCCGGCGAGCCGCTCGGGAATATAGGCACTTTCAATAGGAGTCGTTCTTTAGCGACGCATAAAGACTGAACGAGAAAACAACTAACAGGCACAAGGCATCAAGTTGCCGTTTAATCGATTTGCACCTGGATACTCAGGGCTTATCGCGCACCAGTACCAGAACGCTTCCATTCTTCAAACGCACTTCATAACGATCCGCCCTCTGCCGATTGAGATGGACGATGCCAGTCCCTTCGGCGCCATACAGCCACAGGCCATCGGGGGTCGGTTCCCAGTTGGCCGGGCGTTCGCCCAACCAGCCGGCGATGCACTCCAGGTCGCCACTCAGGCGCGGTGACTGCAACGCCAGGTCAAGCTTGCAGGCCTGGGGGTTCTCACCTTCAGGGTACATCCGCCACTGGCCGACAAGGGCCTCGGGGCTGGTCATGAGCAGGCTGCTCGCCATGGTGACTTCTCCAGAAAACGCCAGAAACGCAGCCATCAGCCACGTTGAATAGGTACTGCGAACAAAGCTCTTGATCATGGACATGGACTACCTGGCCAGAGGGCAGCGCTGCAGCGCTGCCCCTACCGCATCAACTCAAGCCACGATATCCGTGACCGCTGCCTGACCCACGGTGGTCACCAGGAAATCGGCGACGCCGTGCCCGGAGAAGTCCACCGCCAGGGTACCCAGGTTGGTGCCCGAGGCATACGTCAGCACCGCATCGCCGGCATGGCCGGTGAACGCGTTGACGAAGGTCAGGCCCGAACCATGGGTGATCCCGGACAGATCGATCTTGTCCTGGCCACTGGTGAAGTCCATGATCCGGTCGGCCGCTTTCGGCGCCGAGTCGGAAACGGCGGCGAACACGAAGGTATCGTTGCCCGAACCACCCCAGAGCTTGTCGGCACCGCCAGCCCCGTAGAGGATATCGTTGCCGGCACCGCCACGCAGTTCGTTGGCCGCATCGTTGCCGATCAGCAGGTCGTTGCCCGAACCGCCGATGGCGTTCTCGATCGTGACACCCTGGGCAATGGAGATATTACCCACCATGCCGCCAACGTCGGAGAACGAGCCGTCATGCAGGTTGATCTTCTGGTTCTGGGTGAACCCGGAGAAGTCCAGGGTATCGTTGCCGCCGCCGTCCCAGACCGAGAACACCAGCTTGTCCGAAGACGAAGTGGCGCTCAGGTAGTCGCGACCGGCATTGGAGTTGAACCCATAGGTGGTGTCGCCGGAACGGGTGCTGTAGTTGGCGCCGTAGAGTTTCTGGATCGCCGCGATATCATCCATCAGCGGGCCCGAGGAATAAGCCTCGACCCCGCCTTTGCTGAAGTTCTGGCTGGTGTTGCTTTCGCTCCAGTAGCTCATGACGCTGTAGCCGCGGGTGTCCTGTCCATAGGACGCGTCATTGTAGGTCGGGTTGCCTTCGCCGGCGTTGTAGTCGCCGGGATGAGCCAGGCCGAGGGTATGGCCGATCTCATGGGTCAGGGTCTGGCGACCGTAGTTGTTCAGGCCAGGCGTCTTGTTGACGTTGTAGCCGCTACCGGTCAGGTACCAGGACTGGCCGTCGTAGCCAGGCTCGGTTCCCGGCAGGAAGGCGAATGCCGCCGCGCCTTCCTGCCCGCCGCTGTAGTTACCGAAGGTCATATGACCATCGCCACCCTTCGCCGCCTCCGTGAAGGTCACATTGGCCACGTCCGCCCAGGATTGCATGGAGAGCACGGCCTGCGACTTCTGCAGCGCGCTGAACTGGCTGAACCCGGTGACGCCCAGACCGCTGAAATTCGAGGTCTGGGAAGTCAGGAAGGTATAGGTCAGTTCGATCTTGCCGCTGCCGTCCAGATCGTGCCAGGCGGCACCGTCACGCAGCAGTTGCGTGGCGGCCTGATCGACGGAGTAGGAGGGTTTGCCATTGACCGTGAGATTACCGCCACGGTCGTATTGATGGCTGAAGCTATCGATCTGGTTAAAGGCGGAACTTGTCCCGTTGGCCGCCAGTGCCGCATCAGAAGAAACAATAGCTTTGGTTTTGACTTTCGACATAAACACACTTCCTTGTTTGCAAGTGAAACAGTTTTTGTCAGATAGCGACAATCCCTTGGCGAGATCATCCTATCACTCGCCCTTTTTGAAGGCAGCGAGAAACTGACACAATTTGAAATCAAACGTCCAGCGCTTTTTTGATAACAAATCCCATAAACACCGAAAACACCTACAAACGCTGGACAACGCCATGAAAGTTTTTTCTGACAGTAACGGCCGACTCCCGCAAGCAGACTTTCGGAAAACTTCAAGTCGCAAGAATGCATATGGGAAGTGCATCAATAAATGACCAACCAGTCACTTTTATACTTATAAATTTCCCGGTCGACCACTCGTTCTCAATGCATTCAGGACAACTTCGCCGCTTAACGCCGATACCGCTGTTCCATCGGCCGTGTTCATGTCCTCGCCGGCCAGCAGGGCATTGATGATCGCCTCCTCCACCGCTTCGGCGGCCGCCAGGAACAACGGCGAAATATGGTCGTTGTTGAGCATCGCCAGCGGGCTGCTGAACGGCAGGTCCTTGCGCCCGTAATCGGCGGGTGGCAACTGGTCGTTGCCGGTGGCGAAGGCCAGGAAGATATCGCCGCTGGAGTCCTCGGTGCCGCCGCCGGTGCGGGCGATACCGATGGAAGCCCGTTGCGCCAGGCGCTGGCATTGATGGGGCAGCAAGGGTGCGTCGGTGGCGAGAATCACCACGATCGAGCCCATGCCCGGGGTGCCACGACGGGCGAAAGGCGACGGGATATCCAGCAATTGGCGACCAACCGGATAGCCATCCACCCGCAGCTCCTGGCGCTTGCCATGATTGGCCTGGACCAGCGCGCCGACGGTCCAGCCGCCCTGCGCTGCCGGCAGGCGCCGGGATGAGGTGCCGATACCGCCCTTGAATTCATGGCAGATCATCCCGGTCCCGCCACCCACCGAGCCTTCGGTCACCGGACCGGGCCTGGCATCGGCCAGCGCTTCACGGACCTGCGCGGGGCCGACATGCTGGCCCCAGATATCATTGAGCACCCCGTCATAGGTTTCCATCACCACCGGCATGCACCAGTACACCGCCGGGTCCGCCAGGCTGTCGCGCTCGTCGGCGATCAGCGCATCGCGCACCACGCCGACGCTATGGGTATTGGTGATCGCCACGGGCGTGGTCAGCAACCCGGCTTCGCGAATCCACTCCAGGCCCGTGGCATCGCCATTGCCGTTGAGCACATGGCAACCGGCGAAACAGGGCTGCTGCCGCGCCGCGCCGGGCCGTGGCTGGATCAGCGTCACGCCGGTGCGCACCTGCTTGCCGTCGATCTCGGTCTTCAATGTACTGTGGCCGACCCGTACACCGGGCACATCGGTGATGGCATTGAGCGGCCCCGGAGTTCCCAGGCCCAGGGTGATTCCCCATTCACGTGCGCGCATAATCCCTCTCTGTCCGCGGGTTTGAAATGTGCGGCCACTCTAGGCGCTCACTTCCCGCTCGCCAATTCCCCTATCGGGGTACTGTCGAGCCCGTGCACGGATCTTCTAGACTGCTACCCGGCCGCCAGCCTCTACTGAAGCACTGCAGATTGACCACGACTCCAGGAACCCCATGTCCAGCACCGTCAACCACTGGGTCGACCTGAACCAGGACCGCGACACCGGCATCGAAACCCTGCGCGCGCGTTTCCAGGGGCATACCCACGCCTACGATGCCCACTGGCACGACAGCTACCTGGTGGGTGTCACCGAACAAGGCGTGCAGCAGTTCAATTGCCGGGGCACCCGCTACCAAAGCCTGGCAGGTAACGTCTTCCTGCTCGAACCCGGCGAGATCCATGACGGCGACGCACCCACCGACGGCGGCTTCACCTACCGCACCATCTATCTCGACCCACACTGGCTGGAACGGGAACTGAGCGCGCTGTTCGAGGAAGCCCCGGCGGGCAGCCAACTGAGCTTTGCCGCGACCCTGGCCACCGACACCCGCCTGGCCCAGGCCACCAGTGCCGCGTTCCAGGCCATTCATACCCAGGAATTGCGCATCGTCCGGCAAAGCGCTCTCGACCGTTTGTTCGACAGCCTCACCGACCATCTGCACTGGCGCGCCCGCTACCGCGAGGACCCGCGCCTGCCACGGGTTGCGCAGGTTGCCCGCGAGTACTTGCACGCCCATCTGCAACATGACCTGAGCCTGGATGAGGTCGCGGCCGTCTGTGGTGTCGACCGCTTCCGCCTGACCCGAGCCTTCAAGGCCGCCTACGGTCTGCCGCCCCACGCCTACCTGGTGCAATTGCGGGTGGCCAAGGCGCGGCAACTGCTGTCCCGTGGCGAAACCCCGGCGAACGTCGCCATGACCCTGGGTTTTGCCGACCAGAGCCACCTGGGCCGCTGGTTTGTCCGCGCCTACGGGCTGACGCCCGCCGCCTACCGCAAGCGCTGCTCAAATCTTCCAGACGCCTGAGGCGGCGCGCGGGAAGATCGGTTGATCGATCTTTCAGTGGAGCCCCTCCCCATGTTGTCCAGCCTTTCCAGCTTCCTGCCCTTTGTGCTCTTCGCCATCGTCGCCTCCGTCACCCCCGGGCCGAACAATATCCTGGTGCTGAGCAACAGTGCCCGCCATGGCCTGGCGGCAGCCCTGCCGATCATCCTCGGCGCCGGTGCCGGCGCGGCACTGATCGTCCTGCTGGTGGGCAGCGGTGTCGGTGAATCGCTGGCACAACGGCCCCAGGTCCGCACCGGCATGCAATGGCTTGGCATCGCCTGGCTGAGCTACCTGGCCTGGCAGATCTTCAGCGCACCGGCCAGTGCCATCGACCCTGATGCAGCTCCGACCAAACGTCTCGGCCTGTTGGGCGCGGCCAGCCTGCAACTGATCAATCCGAAGGTCTGGATGATGGCCCTGGCGGTGGTCGGCGTGTTCGCCGGCAACGGTGCCGAACGCCAGGCCCACGTGCTGTCACTGTCCCTGGTGTTCTTCCTGGTGTCGCTGCCATGCATGAGCCTGTGGGCGGTACTCGGTGTCGGCTCCGCGCGGCTGTTTCGCTCGCCCCTGGCGATGCAGCGGTTCAATCGCTGCATGGTGCTGTTGTTGCTGGTTTCGGCCTGGCTGAGCGTGCTGGTATAACGTCGGGGTCGCTGCAGTGCAAAAGCCGGTCGCACTGGTGCGCTTTTGCCAGCAGCCGGCTGCGTAACGTGGCCGGACGGTGCATGAAGACACCGAACTCCACAATAAACGACCTGCCGCGAGACCTGCGTATCATGAAAAGACTGTTCAACAGCTGTCTGTTCCTCTGCGGTACCGCCCTCCTGAGCACCAGCGTGCTCGCCTCCGAAGACGCTTCCTGCAAGACCGTGCGCATGGGCGTGGTCAACTGGACCGATGTGATCGCCACCAGTGGCATGGCCGATGTGCTGCTCAACGGCCTGGGTTATGAAAGCAAGCAGACCAGCGCCGTGCAGCAGATCATCTTTGCCGGGATCCGGGACAAACGCCTGGATATCTTCCTCGGCTACTGGAAGCCGGCGATGGACAAGAACATCGCGCCTTTTGTCGCCGCCAACCAGGTCAAGGTCCTGGCCCAGCCCAGCCTCTCCGACGCCCAGGCCACCCTCGCCGTGCCGCAATATGTGGCTGACGCGGGCCTGAAGACCTTCGCCGATATTGCCAAGTTCAAGGACAAGCTCGGTGGCAAGATCTATGGCATCGAGCCCGGCAGCGGCGCCAACACCACCATCAAGACCATGATCGATACCGACCACTTCGGCCTCAAGGGTTTCAATCTGGTGGAGTCCGGGGAAGCCGGGATGCTCGCGGCCGTGCAGCGGGCGGTCAATCGCAAGGAGTTCGTGGTGTTCGTCGGCTGGACCCCGCACCCGATGAACATCAATATGAAGATCACCTACCTGACCGGCAGCGAAGATGTCTACGGGCCTAACGAAGGCGCGGCCACCGTGTCCACCGTCACCGCCCCGGACTACGCCCAGCGTTGCCCGAACGTGAACAAGCTGCTGGAGAACCTGACCTTCAGCGCCGCCCAGGAAAGCCAGTTGATGGTGCCGATCATGGAGCGCCAGACGCCCCAGGACGTGGCCAAGAAATGGCTGCGCGATCACCCGGAAGATCTGCAGAAGTGGCTGGCCGGCGTGACCAGTGTTGATGGCAAGGACGGTGTGGCAACCGTGCAGGCCAGCTTGAAATAACACCCATTGTAGGAGCGGAGCTTGCCCGCGAAGCTTTTAGCGTCATCACGGGCCTCTTCGCTGGCAAGCCAAGCTCCTACAGGTCCATGGAGTGCGCAAAATCTGTATCCGACGCCGAGCTGCAGGAGCAGGGCTTGTCGGATCGCCGCACCGCCGCGAAGAGGCCCTAAAGATCGCCGCCACAGGTTCTCCTGACACCTCGTACAGAACTGAGACTGCGCATGACCGATTACCCGCTCTCCCCCGAACTCAGCGCCTTTGTCGCCAAGACCCTCGATTTCAACGCCCCGGACAGCACGATCAATGGCCTGCGCCTTGGCTACAGCGCTATGTGCCGAGCCTTCACCCCGGCACGCCCGGCGAACATCAGCGTCAGCGAACAGCGGATCGGCCAAGTGCCCGTACGCCTATACCGTCCGACCTCAACAGCACCCGCCCATGGCTGGCCCTGTGTGGTCTACCTGCACGGTGGCGGTTGGGTGGTCGGCGACCTCGACTCCCACGACTTCATCACCGCTGAACTGGCCTCCCGGCTCAACGCCGTGGTCATCGCGGTCGACTACCGACTGGCACCGGAACATCCCTTCCCGGCGGCTTTCGATGATTGCCTGGCGGTGTGGCGCGGTTTGCAGGACAGCGCCGCAACCTGGCAACTGGACCCGCAACGCATGGCGATTGCCGGCGACAGCGCCGGGGGCAATCTTGCCGCCGCCGTATGCCTGGCCCTGCGCGATGCCGGCCAAGCGCAGCCGCGGCTACAAGCCCTGATCTATCCCGGACTGGGTGGCGACGACCAACTGCCCTCGCGCATCGAATGCGCCGACGCGCCGCTGCTCAGCGCCAGCGATGTGCACTGCTACCACGCCTTGTACCTGCCGGGTTCGGCCACCCCTTCGGCCTATGCGATGCCGTTGCAAGCCACGGAACTGCGGAGCCTGGCCCCGGCGTTTATCGCCGTGGCGCAATTCGACCCCTTGCGCGACGACGGCGTGGAGTACAGCGAACGCCTGCAAGCGGCCGGTGTAAGTGTGGATTTCCATCCCGGCCACGGCCTGGTGCACGGCTGCCTGCGCGCCCGGGGCAGTGCACCGGAGGTCGATCTGCTCTACGAAAAACTCCTCGCTGCCCTGCACCACTCCCTGGACCTGTAGCAAAAGTTACTTGACGACCGACCTTGCCTTGAGTTCTTCTGAAACCGGTTTCAGTGCCAATGCACCAACCGCCTGCCGACAACTCCAAGAAAAGGTTTCAGGCCGTGAACAGTTTTTCCGCCGCCCAACGCAGCCGCGTGACCATGCTCGATGTCGCTGAACGCGCCGGGGTCTCCAAGGCCAGCGTGTCGCGTTTTATCGGCGATGACCGCGCCCTGCTTTCCGAAGCCATCGCCCTGCGCATCGAACAGGCGATCAGCGAACTGGGCTACCGCCCGAACCAGATGGCCCGTGGCCTGAAACGCGGCCGTACGCGCCTGATCGGCATGCTGGTGGCCGATATCCGCAACCCTTATTCGATTGCCGTGATGCATGGCGTGGAAACCGCCTGCCGCGCCCACGGCTACAGCCTGGTGGTGTGCAACACCGACCGCGACGACCAGCAGGAGCGCCTGCACCTGGCGGCGCTGCGCTCGTACAACATCGAAGGCCTGATCCTCAATACCCTCGGTCACCACCTCGAAGAGTTGCAGGCACTGCAACGGGAAATGCCGATGGTGCTGGTGGACCGCAAGGTCGAGCAACTGGGCAGCGATCTGGTCGGCCTTGATAATGGTGCCGCCGTACGCAGCGCCGTCGAGCACCTGGAGCAACAGGGTTACCGCGACCTGATGCTGGTCAGCGAACCCCTCGACGGCACCAGCTCGCGGCTGGAACGGATTGAACACTTCAACCTCGAAATTGCCAGGCGTGACGTCCTGAGCGGCAGCATCGGCCATACTGGCGAATCATTGCGGCGTCAGTTGCAGGATTTCCTGGCCGCCCCCGGCACCGGACCCAAGGCGCTGTTCTGCGCCAACGGCATTGCCGCCCTGGCCTGCGTCCAGGCCCTGCGCGAGCTGGGCTGCAATCTTTTCGACGATATCGGCCTGATCGCCCTCGACGACCTGGAATGGTTCCCGCTGGTCGGTAGCGGCATCACCGCCCTTGCCCAGCCCACGCAGCAGATCGGCGCCAGTGCCTTCGACTGCCTGTTCAAGCGCCTGCGGGGTGACAAGGGCACCGCCAAAGCCCTCGATTTTCCCGCACAGTTGATCGTCCGTGGATCCACCCAACGTACAAAATTTGCCTGAGACGCAGCGGAGCCTGGCCTCCGCTGTAGAGCCTGCCAAAAAATGAAACCGGTTTCAGAGGTACAACAACAATGAAAGAACAGCTGTTTCCCGTCTCCATCAGCCTCTCCAGTTACGGCGCGACGCTGGTTCGCGAACGTGGCCAGGAAAGTTTTATCGAACTGCTGGCCGAGGCCGGCGCCAGTCGCATCGAAGTACGCGAAGAACTGCTGACCAACGAAGATCCGCAGCGCTTTGCAACCCGCGCGGCGGCCATGGGCCTGGAGTGTGCCTACTCGTCACCCCTGGAATTGTGGCCCGCCGGTCAGTCGCGTCCCGACCCGCAGTTGGCGGCTACCCTGCAACGCGCCGAAGCCTTTGGCGCCCGCTGGCTGAAAGTCTCCCTGGGCTACTTCAGTGAAAACTGCGACCTGTCGGCACTGGCAGGATTGTTGTCGGCATCATCAGTCCGCTTGCTGGTGGAGAACGACCAGACCACCCAGGGCGGCCGCATCGAACCCCTGCTGCGCTTTTTCGATCAGGTCGAGCAACAGCAACTGCCGGTGAAAATGACCTTCGATATCGGTAATTGGCGCTGGCAGGACCAATCCGCCAGCAGCGCCGCGCGCCTGCTCGGCCGGCATGTCGACTACCTGCACTGCAAGGCCGTGGCCCTGCGCGCGGACGGCAAGCTCGTCGCCCTGCCACCGAGCGCCGTCGATCTGGAACAGTGGGAACGTTTGCTGGGCCAGATGAGTCAAGGTTTGACCCGAGCCGTTGAATACCCGCTGCAAGGCGACGACCTGCTGGTCGTCACCCGCGAACAGGTACGCACCCTCGCCCGCCTGGGCCACTCCATGGAGGAAACAGCCCATGCCTGAGATCGAAATCCTCTCGTTCGGTGAGACCATGGCGATGTTCGTCGCCGAACAGACCGGCGACCTGGCCCGGGTCGGGCACTTCCACAAGCGCATCGCCGGCGCCGACAGCAATGTCGCCATCGGCCTGGCGCGCCTGGGCTTCAAGGTCAACTGGCTGAGCCGGGTCGGCGCCGACTCCCTGGGCCGTTTTGTGATCGACACCCTGCAAGGCGAAGGCCTGCACTGCGATTACGTCGATATCGACCCGGGCTATCCCACCGGTTTTCAACTCAAGTCCCGGGAAGACCAGGGCCAGGACCCGCAGGTGGAGTATTTCCGTCGGGGTTCGGCCGCCAGTCACCTGTCAGTGGCCGATATCCGCCCGGAGCTGCTCAAGGCCCGGCATCTGCATGCCACCGGGATTCCTCCCGCTCTCTCGGCCAGTGCCCGCGAGCTGTCGTTCGAGCTGATGACACGCATGGCGGCGGCCGGGCGCAGCGTGTCCTTCGACCCCAACCTGCGACCGAGCCTGTGGCCCAGCGAAAGACAGATGATCGAAGACATCAACGCCCTGGCCGCCCTCGCCCATTGGGTCCTGCCGGGCCTGGGCGAAGGCCGCTTGCTCACCGGTTATCAGGATCCGCGGGATATCGCCGCCTTCTACCTCGACCAGGGCGCCGCCGTCGTGGCCATCAAGCTCGGGGCTGACGGCGCCTACTACCGGACCCATCGCGACGAGGGGTTTGTCGCCGCGGTGCCGGTGCAGGTCGTGGTGGACACGGTCGGTGCCGGTGATGCTTTCGCCGTTGGCGTGGTCAGCGCGCTGCTGGAGAACCACAGCGTGGCCCAGGCCGTGGCGCGCGGCAACTGGATCGGCGCCCAGGCGGTGCAGAGCCGCGGCGACATGGAGGGTTTACCGACCCGGGAACAACTGACAGCGGCGCACCGACCCGCCCCCGTCGGCTAAGCAAGACCCGTTTTCTTGAATGCCACCTGCTGCGACAAAAACAACAAGCTCAGGAGCCACACCATGCACACGCTGAAACTCGCCACCCGCCGCTGGTGGTACATCATGCCCATCGTTTTCATCACCTACAGCCTGGCCTACCTGGACCGCGCCAACTATGGCTTCGCCGCGGCCTCGGGCATGGCCGCCGATCTGCAGATCACCCCCGGGCTGTCGTCGCTGCTCGGCGCGCTGTTCTTTCTCGGCTACTTCTTCTTCCAGGTGCCCGGCGCCCTCTACGCGCAGAAGCACAGCGTGAAGAAGCTGATCTTCGTCAGCCTGATCCTCTGGGGCGGCCTGGCCACCCTCACCGGCATCGTTTCCAACGCCTATATGCTGATCGGCATCCGCTTCATGCTTGGCGTGGTCGAAGCCGCCGTGATGCCGGCGATGCTGGTGTACCTGTGTTATTGGTTCACCCGTGCCGAACGCTCGCGGGCCAATACCTTCCTGATCCTCGGCAACCCGGTGACCATGCTCTGGATGTCGGTGGTCTCGGGTTATCTGGTGCAGCACTTCAGCTGGCGCTGGATGTTTATCGTCGAAGGCCTGCCGGCGGTGATCTGGGCCTTTATCTGGTGGCGCCTGGCCGATGAGCGTCCAGCCCGGGCGAGCTGGCTCAGCGCGCAGGAAAAACGCGACCTGGACAGCGCCCTGGCCGCCGAGCAGATCGGCATCAAGGCGGTGAAAAACTATGCCCAGGCCTTCCGCGAACCCAAGGTGATCATCCTTGCCCTGCAGTTCTTCTGCTGGAGCATCGGCGTCTACGGCTTTGTGCTGTGGCTGCCGTCGATTCTGAAAAGCGGCTTGAAGATGGACATGGTCGAAGCCGGCTGGTTGTCGGCCTTGCCCTACCTGGCCGCGGTGATCGCCATGCTCGCGGTGTCCTGGGGCTCGGACAAGCTGCAACGGCGCAAACGTTTTGTCTGGCCACCGCTGCTGGTGGCGTCGGTGGCCTTCTATGCCTCCTACGCCCTGGGCGCGGAACATTTCTGGTGGTCCTACAGCCTGCTGGTGATCGCCGGTGCCTGCATGTACGCGCCCTATGGACCGTTTTTTGCGATTGTCCCGGAGATCCTTCCGGCCAACGTTGCTGGCGGTGCCATGGCGCTGATCAACAGCATGGGTGCCCTCGGTTCCTTCGGTGGTTCCTACCTGGTGGGCTACCTGAACAGCGAAACCGGTTCGCCGGGGGCTTCCTACCTGCTGATGAGCGGCGCCCTGCTGCTGTCAGTGATCCTGACCGTATTCCTCAATCCCGGCGCCAGCGATCGCGCAGCCCCCAAGGGCTTGCCGACGCCCCGTGCGCTGTCCCATCCCTGAACCCTGTCGAGCGAACCCGATGAAAAAACCGGTTGTGTTGTACAAGAAGCTCTCGCCCTCGCTGATGGCCCGCCTGCATGAGCACACCCAGGTCACCCTGATCGACGATCTGGGTGACAACGGCCTGGCGCAACTGCGTGCCGCCTTGCCCGAGGCCCGGGGCCTGCTCGGTGCCAGCCTGAAGCTGGACGCCGCACTGCTTGACCTGGCGCCACACCTGGAGGCCATCGCCAGCGTCTCGGTGGGGGTCGACAATTACGACATCGATTACCTGACCCGCCGACGGATCCTGCTCAGCAACACGCCGGACGTGCTCACCGAAACCACCGCCGACACCGGCTTCGCCCTGATCCTGGCCAGCGCCCGACGGGTGGTGGAACTGGCGAACCTGGTGCGCAACGGACAGTGGACGCGCAATATCGGTCCGCTGCATTTCGGCACGGATGTACATGGCAAGAAGCTCGGCATCATCGGCATGGGCCGTATTGGTGAAGCCCTGGCCCAACGCGGGCATTTCGGCTTCGGCATGCCGGTGCTCTACCACAGTCACTCGCCCAAGCCTGAAGTGGAACAACGCTTCAATGCGCGCTACCTGGGACTGCACGAACTGTTGCAGGAAGCCGACTTTGTCTGCCTGACATTGCCCCTGACCCCTCAGACCGAGGGGCTGATCGGTGCCGGGGAATTGGCCCTGATGCGCCCGGAAAGCATCCTTATCAATATTTCCCGGGGCAAGGTGGTGAACGAGCAGGCGCTGATCCAGGCCTTGCAGAACCGGCAGATCCGTGGCGCCGGCCTCGATGTGTTCGAGCGCGAACCGCTGGCGCCGGACTCGCCGTTGCTGAGCCTGGCCAACGTGGTGGCCACGCCGCATATCGGCTCGGCCACCTTTGAAACCCGTGAAGCCATGGCACGCTGTGCGGTGGACAATCTGCTGGCAGCCCTGGCCGGAGAACGACCGGCGAACCTGGTCAATCCCCAGGCCTACCCGCACTGACAGCCGTGCCGGTAGCGAGCGTCGCCGAGCCCTGGCAACGCTCGCAGCGTCAGATCACGAAGCGCGCGACCATGGCATTGAGGTCCACCGCCAGGCGCGACAGCTCATGGCTGGCGGCACTGGTCTGGTTGGCACCAGCGGCCGACTGGGAAGCCAGGTCGCGGATATTCACCAGGTTGCGGTCCACTTCACGGGAGACCTGCGCCTGCTCTTCCGAGGCACTGGCAATCACCAGGTTGCGCTCGTTGATCAGGTTGATCGATTGGGTGATCTGCTCCAGGGCCACACCGGCGGCACGCGCCGTTTCCAGGGTACTCTGGGTCCGCTGGTTGCTCTGTTGCATCGATTGCACGGCCTGACCGGTGCCATTCTGGATACCGGCAACCATCTGCTCGATCTCCTTGGTCGACTGCTGGGTACGATGGGCCAGCGCCCGCACTTCATCGGCCACCACCGCAAAACCACGCCCGGCCTCGCCCGCCCGTGCGGCTTCGATAGCGGCATTGAGGGCCAGCAGGTTGGTCTGTTCGGCAATCGCGCGGATCACATCCAGCACCTGGCCGATATCGCGACCCTGGGTGGCCAGGCCTTCGATCAGCACCGAGGTGCTTTGCACGTCCTGGGTCATGGCCTGGATCGCCTCCACCGTCTGCACGACACGGTCGCGTCCGTCACGAGCCGCCTGATTGGATTGCTGCGAGGCTTCGGAGGTGGACACCGCATTGCGGGCCACTTCTTCCACCGCACTGGTCATTTCGTTGACCGCGGTGGCCGCCTGCTCGATCTCGTTGTTCTGCTGCTGCAGCCCGCGGGACGACTCTTCGGTCACCGCGCTAAGCTCTTCAGCGGCCGACGCCAGCTGCGTGGCGGAACCAGAGATTTGCTCGATGGTCTTGCGCAAGTTGCCTTGCATCTTTGACAACGCGCCCAGCAGGCGGGCCGGTTCATCCTTGCCTTCAATGGCAATGGCCTTCGTCAGGTTGCCGCCAGCAATGGCTTCAGCGGCTTCGACCGCCTGGTTCAGCGGCGCCACGATGCTGCGGGTCAACAACCAGGCCAGCAGCACGGTAGCCAGCGCCGCCACCACAGAAACCAGGATAATGCCGAAACTGGCATTGCTGTATTGCTCACCGGCCTGGGCCGACGCAGCCTTGGCTCCGGCCTTGTTGATCGCCACCAACTGGTTGAGCTGCACACCCATCAGGTCAGTACCGGCCTTGATCTGGTTATTGATCAGATTACGCATCTCATCGACCTTGTCCTGCCGCGACAGCTCCAACATCTGGCTCTGGTCCCGGATATAAGTGTCGAGCGTGCCCGAGAACTCCTTGTACTTGGCCAGCTCATCCCCATCAGCAGGCAAATCGGCGTAGCTCTTCACGTCCTTGCGAACTTTGTCCACCAGGGCGGCAACCCGCGTATCGGTGTCCTGCAGGGATGCGGAGTCACGGTTGAGCAGCAGGCGAAAAGACAGGATGCGCATACGCAGCACGTCTTCGAGCACATTGCCGAGAAACCCGACGCTAGGCAGTTGATTCGTTTCCATATCAATGGATGCCTGGCGAATCACCGTCATACGGGTCTGGGAAAAGACCCCCAGCACAATCACCAGCAATGCAATAAATGCAAAGCCGAGAAACGCGCGGGGAGCGATATTCATATTTCGTAGGGACATGGGCTGCTCTCTATAAGGCTTGAGGACTACTAGCTTCCATGCCGTAAACCTGTCAGATAGCAACTGGCCATACCGACAGTGTTGCACCACTCTTTTCAGTGACGGTGGGCTTACAACTGATTATCGGCAGAAGTTGTGAATTTATTCAGGGGGAATGAAAAAATATTTCACTTTATGACTTGGCATGGCGAAATATTTCATCACCGATACAATTGGCGCCCTACGCGCTTAAAATTATGGCTATAAGCCACTAACTGTACAGGCATGTTCAATGATCTGAAGCGGTAACTTGTGGGAGCACTGAACTCCCACAAGCGGAGCACCAGTTATAGCGAATCATTCTCCGGTCTTGATCTTGCTCCACAGCCGCGTACGAATGCGATCGATATTCAATGGCATCGCTTCCAGGGCAAACAGCTTGCCCATCATTTCCGAGCTCGGATATACCTTGGTATCGGCCTTGAGCGCCGGGTCCACCAGGCTATCAGCCGCCACATTGCCATTGGCGTACTTCACATAGTTGCTGATACCGGCCATCACTTCCGGGCGCAGCAGGTAGTTCATAAAGGCGTAACCGGCTTTTTCATCCGGGGCATCGGCCGGCATTGCGACCATATCGAACCAGATGGCGGCACCTTCCCTGGGAATCGAGTAGCCGATATCAATACCGTTCTTCGCTTCCTTGGCCCGACTCTCGGCTTGCAGGATATCGCCGGAGAAACCCACCGCGACGCAGATATCACCATTGGCCAAGTCACTGACATATTTCGAGGAATGGAAGTAAGCCACATAGGGACGCACTTTCATCAGTAAGGCTTCGGCTTTTTTATAGTCCGCCGGGTTCTTGCTGTGGTGCGGCAGGTGCAGGTAGTTCAAAGCGGCCGGGAGCAATTCGGGGCCGTTGTCGAGTATCGCCACCCCGCACTTCTGCAGTTTCTGCATGTTCTCGGGCTTGAAGATCAAGTCCCAGGAGTCCACCGGCGCGTTATCACCGAGCACCGCCTTGACCTTGTCGATGTTGTAACCGATGCCTGTGCTGCCCCACAGGTACGGGAAACCATGTTCATTGCCGGGGTCGTTGACCTGCAGCGCCTTGAGCAACGCCGGATTGAGGTTCTTCCAGTTCGGCAGCTGGCGCTTGTCGAGCTTTTTCAGCGCCCCTCCCTCAATCTGCCGGGCCATGAAATGGTTGGACGGGAACACCACATCGTAGCCGGACTTGCCGGTCATCAACTTGCCATCCAGGGTCTCGTTGCTGTCATAGACGTCATAGGTGAACGCGATCCCGGTCTCCTGCTGGAAGTTCTGGGTGACGTCCGGGGCGATGTAATCCGACCAGTTGTAGATCTTGACGGTCTCGGCCGCCTGGCCGAGGGAGGCGACCAGCATCAAGGGAGCAAGGGACATGCGGATCATGAGTCGATTCCTGTGTGAGTTTTTGTTGGCAGGTTCGGGCGATCAGAGGATCAGAAAATCAGTGCATCGGTCTTGTGATGGATGAACCGGCGCCCAGGCGCCGGTTACTGCATGAAACCCTCCATAAAGCCGGCAACGCTGCTCGCCAGCTTGCGGCGCCAGGGCGGCGTATCGGGGTTGGCCAGGGTCTGGTCCTCATGGACAAAGCTGCGGATGATCGCGTTGTAGCCCAGCCAGCGGCAGGGTTCCGGCTCCCAGGCTTTCAGTGCCTGGAGGCCGCCCTCGCGGATCACCCAGGGTTGCCGGACCCGTTCGCTGTCCTGCTCCAGGATCAGGTCGGCCAGGGTCCGCCCGCCGAGATGGCTGGCACCCACGCCCTCGCCGCCATAACCTCCGGCCAGGGCCAGGCCATTGGCAGGGTCGCAGAGCATGTGCGGCTGGAACCGTCGCGACATGCCCAGGTTGCCGCCCCAGGAATGGCTGATGCGGACCTTCTTCAATTGCGGGAACAGTTCGCCGAACAGGTAGCGGCGCAACTCGATTTCGCTGTCGGTGAGGTCGAAGTCATGCCGTAGCCGGCCGGCAAAGCGATAGCCGCCGCGAGCACCGAAGATCAGCCGGTTGTCCGCCGAGCGCTGGCCGTAGGTGACCTGGCGACTGCTCTCGCTGAAGGCCTGGCCCTGGCTGAGGCCGATTTCGTCCCAGGTTGCGGCGGACAAGGGTTCGGTGGCCACCAGCAGGCTTTGCACCGGCAGTTGATAGCGGCCCAGGGGCGGCAGCGTCACCGAGTAACCTTCCACGGCCGGGACTACCCAGCGACTGCGAATCTGCGACCGGGCCGTGCGCAAGCCGCCAGAGCGCCAGTCGGTCACCGGGGTGTTTTCGAAGATCCGCACACCCAGGCGCTCGACGGCCCGGGCCAGGCCGCGCACCAGCTTGGCCGGCTGGACCGTGGCGATATGGGCGGCATGGATGCCGCCGTAGGGCCGGGCGACCCGAATTTGCCCGGCCAGTTGCTCGGGCCCCAGCCAGCGGTAATCGCTCTCGTTGAGCCCCTGCTTGTAGAGTTTGTCCAGGTAGGTCCGCAGGCTGTGTTCCTGCTCAGGGTAACGCGCGGCGCAGTACAACGCCCCGGCCTTGCGGTAGTCGCAGTCGATGCCTTCGCGATCGATCACCCGCTTCACTTCGTCGGGGATGTCATGCAGCAAGTCGAAGGACGCCCGCCGCTGTTCCGGCGACAGCCCGGCCAAAAGACGGTCTTCGCCCAGCAGATTGCCCATCACCCAACCGCCGTTGCGCCCCGACGCGCCGAAACCGGCGGTCTGCGCCTCGACAATCACCACATTCAATTGCGGGGCCTGGCGCTTGAGGTAATAGGCGGTCCACAGCCCGGTGTAACCGGCGCCGACAATGGCCACATCGACATCCAGGTCCTGCTCCAGGGACGCCCGTGGCGTCAGCGGCTCATCGAGCTGATCCATCCATAAACTGATAGTGCGCCATGCTGGCATTCCAGACTCCACAACCGGTAACAGATGGTTGCGATCCTAGTGCCAGTGCTCAGAGGCTGTCTTGCGCGCGTGCACGCAGAGAAATTTCCTTGACGTAGGCCTTGGGCGACAGGCCGGTGTGCTCGCGAAAGCACTTGTAGAAGGCCGACAAGGAATTGAATCCGGCGGCAAAGGCCAACTCATCGATACGTAACGGCTGCACGGCCTTGTCCAGTGCAGCCAGCAGATGCTGCAGGCGCGCCTGGTTGACATAGCGGTAGAAGCTCTGGCCGAGCACCTGGTTGAGCAGATAGGAAATCTGATTACGGCTATAGCCGCACTCCCCGGCTACCCGTTGCAGGTCCAGGTCGGGGTCCAGGTAGGCTTGCTGGCGCTGGAAATACTGTTGCAGGTCATCCGCCATAAAGCTCAGTTGCCGCGGCGACAGGCCCAGGCGACTGGTCGCCGCGCGTCTACCGCCAGTGGTCGTGCTGGCGACCTGTTCGCGCACCAGGGACGCGTATTCATTCACGCGCCAGATCAGGCCGTCACGCACGGTGATCGCCTCGCTGGAATGAAACGATACCAGGCCCTCGCCGCCACGCAGGGTCATCTGGTACTGGATAAAAGCGGTATTGCCATCCAAACGGATGCGATCGCTATGTTCGAGGGCTTCATCTGATTCGCGCGGCATGCTCGATCCTACGTATTCGCGCAGCTCTGAAAGGCCCAGGACACGGTTCTGAAAGAAGTCGTGGTACTGGATCTGGGGATGGTACAGCGCCATCACCCCGTCAAGGTCGCGGTGTTTCCAGCACAGGTGGTAACGCAAAACGGTTTCGCCGGTCGCCCGGGTCTGCTGCGGGCCGTCATTGTCGTCGGACATGGCGCACTCGAACCAAGATTAAGAGACATAGATCAAATTACACGAAAACAATCGCCGAACGGCTTGAAAAAACTCTCTTGCGCCCGTTGAACGGATGCTATTTTTAAGCCTTGTGCTGGTGGGACCATGAGGTCCCGCCGTTCCTACCCGCGAGCAAAAGGAAGCGCTCAATGATCCAGGTGGGCAACATGAGTAAAGTCTTCAGCAAGGTGACTTTCCCCAACGCATGCCAACTGATGCGCTGGCATTTTCATCCCATGGGCTTCGAAGCCAGCATGGATGCGCCGGGCAGCATGGTTGCCCGGCTATTCGACCGGGCCAGCGGCGAAACGCTGATCGCCATCGCCGGCATTCCTTGCGCCACGGTGATGAACGCCGCCGATGTGGAGCGGATCATCGAGGCGGTCGAGGATGAGCTTGAGGCCTTTGTGCCGCCCATGGGGCTGCGGGCCGTCAACTGACTCGAAGTCTTGCAAGTCAATTGTAGGAGCCTGGCTTGTCGGGACACCGCATCGCAGCGAAGAAGCCCTTGAAGGCGCCAAAAGCTTCGCGGGCAAGCCCTGCTCCTACAGTTATGCGGCGTTTTCAATAGCTCATTTAACGTTCAAGGCCTGAGCGCTGGCGCGTAAATCGGCGAAAAACGCTTTGTCCCCCGCCACCCGATCCGAGGCCTTGGGCCCGTTCGCGGCCTGGCCGTCCTGCCCGTCCAGATACCAATAGCAATGCTTTACCGCCCGGGTGATGCCGACATAGGCCAGCCGCAGGATCTCGTCCTTCTGCGCCTTGTCGTAGGCCTCGGCATCGCCATCCTCCCCGAGCCCGGCCATGCGATAGACCTGGTTCTTGTAGGGTGAACGGGTCAGATGCAGGCAGTCGCCCAACAGGAACACCACATCGGCCTGCAGCCCCTTGGCGCTGTGATAGGTCAGTTGCTTGAGCCGTCGCTGCTCGAAAGGCAAGCTAGAATCAACATTAACTACATAAGAAATATGCTCATTAATCAGTAACTTATCGCTACTTTTTCGAAACAACATCAAGATGCTTTCGCCACGCCGGTAGTGCTCTTCCAAACGTTTGGCCAAACCGGCATCGTCCCGATCCAGCACATTGACCGGCCACAGTTCCTTTGGCTCGCCGCTGGCCTTGGCCTTTTTCCCGGCAATCGCCGGTGCCGCGCGGACAATATGCTCGGCCGCATCGATGATGTGCTGATGACTGCGATAGTTGTCACTGAGCATGACCCGGGTGGTCGCCGGTGACGGGAATTGCTTGCTGAACTCCATGAAGTACTTGGGCGAACTCCCCCGCCAGCCATAAATCGACTGCCAGTCATCGCCCACGCACAACAGCGACGAATGCCGGGCCGCGCGACCGACCTGCATCGCCGGGCCACGGCGGCGGATCTCCCGCAGGCTGGCCCGCAACCAGGAGACGATCTGCGGTGAAACGTCCTGGAACTCGTCGATCATCAGGTGCGACAACGGACGCAATAGCTCGTCACTGAGCAGCGCCTGGTTTTCCGGGGTGTTTTCGCCGAACAGCGAGAACATGCGGTTATAGGTCATGATCGGTGGCGACTGGGCCAGCAGATGGGCTTCGAGGGCCTTCCAGAACAGGCTCAGGGCTTCGAAGAAGAAGCGGTCCGGATCGTCCTGAGCGAAACTCATCCGCGCCACGGCGGCCGGCACATCCAGCCCAAGGTTCTCGATAAAGCCGGCGGCCATCACAAAACAGTCGAGCAGTGGTGCGGACGCCAGTTCACCCTTGACCTTGTAATCGAAGCCGGGACCGGCGGTGGCATCACCCGCCAGGGACGACAAAACGCATTTGGCTGATTCGTAACTATCCAGCCATATCAATGGCTTACGACAGAAAGCTTGAAACAAGGTGCGCTTTACCGCCCATTCGGCGCGCACCGTGAGCTTGGATCCGGGACGGCTGATCTGCGGACTTTCCCGCGGATCGAAGCCAAGTACCACCCAAGCCTCCAGCTCGGCAATGTAACCATGGCAATGGAACGGCGAACCGTTGATCTCGATGACCTCACGGTCCGGTTCAATCCCGGCAATCGGCCAGGCACCCGCGCGAAACCACAGGTCCTCCAGGGTGTCGCACAGCTCCTCGTCGCGTTTGGACGCCAGCTCGGTGACCGCCATGCGCTTGCGCACATCCGGGTGGTCCTGGTCCAGCTCACGCAGTTGCAGAGCCTGCTTGTAGAGCGGCACCAGCACTTCGCGAAAACGCGGATTATCGGTGTGCAAACGTTGATAGCAGGCATTCAACTGCTGGCGCTGGGCGTCGTTGATCCGCAGGTCGAACGGGTTGCTGTCGGCGCCTTCCTCGGCGAACAGGCTACGCTCACTGAGGTTCTCGAACGCCTGCAACTGACCGAAGCCTGGCAGGCTGCGGACCATGGGCAGGATCCGCGAGTGAAAGGTGCGTACCACCTCACGGGCATCCCGAGGGCTGAGCACATGTCCCCAGAGGCCCATGACCTCCACCAGCTTGGCCATGAAGTCCTTGCGCGACTCACGGGTAAAGGTCACCACGGTCATGGCGTCCAGTTCAAAGCCCAGGTAGTGGGTCAGCAGCAGGATGCGCAGCACCAATGAAGTCGACTTGCCGGCACCGGCACCGGCGATCACCGACGTCGAGGGTGTGTCACTGAAGATCATTTTCCATTGCGCCGCACTGGGCTGCGACTGGGCAGGCAGGAGCCGGGCCACATCGGCCTTGATCCGCTTCTTCAATTCCGCCGTCAGCGGCAGGCGCCAATCGTCGAACAGATTGTCGTCGACCCCGGGTGCGCGATGTTCTACCGGACGCGTATCGCGGATCAGCAGGACCTGGCGTCCCTCCTCCAGGCCGTCGCGTCGCCCCTCCTCATAACCGTACTCGAGGCCGGCGCCATGGCCGCTACGAAAGCCGTCGGCCTGGCCCTGCAACCAGGACGCCACGTGCTGGGCGCGCAAACGACTCAGGCCGCCGCCCAGCAACTTGGCCAGCAGGCGCTTGAACAGGGGCAATTGAGCCAGGGAGGAAAGTTCGGCAGGCGGTTCGGGTGTCGGTGATGGCACGCTGACTCCAGGTAGGCGACGGTCTGGGCGAAAGGCCTATGGTCGCTCCATTACGTCCCGAGTTCTAGTCAATTGCTTGTCGATCAGCCATTTAGGCGACGAATTGAAAGTCCGGAGAGAACTTTAACAATCGAACAAACCGATTGATTTAAGGCATTTTTTACGCTTTTTATCGATATCTATTTAATAGATGATCGCTGCCATCAACCACCGGTTACCGTCCTGCCCCGGCTCCTGCCGGCCCATGACGAACCTGAACAGGAGAAGACTCATGCTGCAACTTCGACCCTTCAAGACCCTGGGCGGCGCTCATCATGGCTGGCTGGATGCGCACCACCATTTTTCGTTCGCCGAATACCATGATCCGCAACGCATGAACTGGGGCAACCTGCGGGTCTGGAACGACGACGTGATCGCACCCGGCACCGGCTTTCCAAAACACCCGCACCGGGACATGGAAATCATCACCTATGTCCGTGAAGGCGCCATCAGCCACGAAGACAACCTGGGCAACAAGGGCCGTACCGAAGCCGGTGATGTCCAGGTCATGAGTGCCGGGACCGGGATCGCCCACAGCGAGTACAACCTGGAATCGACGCCGACCAAGATCTTCCAGATCTGGGTGATTCCCAACGAGGCCGGTTCGGCCCCGTCCTGGGGCGCCAAGCCGTTTCCCAAGGGGGAACGTGGCGAAGGTTTCGTTACCCTGGCCAGCGGCAAGAGCGGCGACGACCAGAGCCTGCGGATTCGCGCCGATGCCCGCCTGGTGGCGGCCAATCTGAAGGCTGGAGAAAGTGCCGAGTATCGCCTGGACAGCGGTCGTCGGGCCTATCTGGTGCCGGCCACGGGGGTGATCGAGGTCAATGGCCTGCGTGCCGAAGCCCGCGACGGGGTGGCGGTGGCCGACGAGCAGGTGCTGCGGGTGACCGCCGTGCAGGACAGCGAAATCATCCTGGTGGACCTGGCCTGATTCGCTGATCGGCAAAACCAAAAAGGGGTGAACGACCATCGTCGTTCACCCCTTTTTCTATCTGCGAACCCAATCAACTGTAGGAGCTGGCTTGCCAGCGATAGCGATGTTGGATTCACCACCGCAATCGCCGGCAAGCCAGCTCCTACAGAAGCCACAATCAGCTCGGTGAAATCGCCCCATCCACCAGCACCTGGGCTTCTTCCACCAGACGCTTGAGGTGATCGTCACCGATAAAGCTCTCGGCGTAGATCTTGTAGATGTCCTCGGTGCCCGAAGGACGCGCGGCGAACCAGCCGTTCTCGGTCATCACCTTCAACCCGCCAATGGCCTGGTCGTTGCCCGGCGCGTGGCTGAGGATGCGCTGGATCGCCTCGCCCGCCAGTTGCGTGGACGTCACCTGCTCAGGTGCCAGTTTGCTCAGCAGGGCCTTCTGCGCCGGGGTCGCCTTGGCATCGACCCGCACGGAGAACGGCTCGCCCAGTTCATCGGTCAGGCCGCGATAGATCTGGCTCGGATCACGCCCGGTGCGCGCGGTCATTTCCGCCGCCAGCAAGGCCGGGATCAGGCCGTCCTTGTCGGTGGTCCAGACGCTGCCGTCCTTGCGCAGGAACGACGCCCCCGCACTCTCCTCGCCACCAAAGCCGAGGGAACCGTCGAACAGGCCGTCGGCGAACCACTTGAAGCCCACCGGCACTTCGTACAGGCGCCGGCCCAGGCGTGCCGCAACCCGATCGATCAGGCCGCTGCTGACCACGGTCTTGCCAACCGCAGCATCCGCGCGCCACTGCGGACGGTTCTGGAACAGGTAGTCGATGGACACCGCCAGGTAGTTGTTCGGCGCCAACAGGCCGCCGGACGGGGTGACGATGCCGTGACGGTCATGGTCAGGGTCGCAGGCAAAGGCCACGTCGAAGCGTTCTTTCAAACCGATCAGGCCCTGCATCGCATGGCTGGAGGATGGGTCCATGCGGATCTTGCCGTCCCAGTCCACGCACATGAAGCGGAAGGTCGGGTCGACTTCGGTGTTGACCACTTCCAGATTCAGTCGATAGTGCTCGGCAATCGCCGACCAGTAGCGCACGCCGGCCCCGCCCAGGGGGTCCACGCCCAGGCGCAGGCCGGAGGAACGGATGGCATCCAGGTCGATGACATTGATCAGATCGGCCACGTAGGTGTTGAGGTAGTCGTGGCGATGGGTGGTGCTGGCCTTGAGCGCCTGCTCGTAGCTCACACGCTTCACACCGGCCAGGCGGTTGGCGAGCAGTTCGTTGGCCTTGGCCTCGATCCACTTGGTGACATGGGTATCGGCCGGGCCGCCATTGGGCGGGTTGTATTTGAAGCCGCCGCTTTCCGGTGGGTTATGGGACGGGGTGATGACCACGCCGTCCGCCAGGCCCGAGGTGCGACCGCGGTTGTAGCAGATGATCGCGTGAGAGACCGCGGGCGTCGGCGTGTACTCGTCGGCGGCGGCGATCATGGTGTCCACGCCATTGGCGGCGAACACTTCCAGGGCGCTGGCGCCGGCCGGCGTGGACAACGCATGGGTGTCGATGCCGACAAACAGCGGACCGTCGATCCCCTGGGCCTGGCGGTACAGGCAGATGGCCTGGCTGATGGCCAGGACATGCCACTCGTTGAAACTCAGCTCGAACGAAGTGCCACGATGCCCGGAGGTGCCGAAGGCCACACGCTGGGTGGAGATCGCCGCATCGGGCTGGCCGGTGTAATAGGCCGATACCAGTCGCGGGATATCAACCAGCAACTGTGCCGGTGCCGGCTTGCCCGCAAAAGGACTGAGTGTCATGCAAAACCTCTGGAGATGGATGGTACGGGGGAAGACGCGCAGTTTACTGGCAGTTCGACACTGACGTTAAGGGTTCTATCCGTTGGCGCGAAGATTTTCCATGGGAAACGCGCTCCCCCGTGAGAGGAAGCGCGTCTCTTGATCAGCGCAAATGATGCGGCGCGTTAGCGCGCCCGTGCTTTCATTTCGCCAAGGGCGGCGACCTGATGATTTTTCAGGTCATAGCGCAGTCCTGCAATCAAGTCGGAGATGGCCCGACTGCTGTCAAGCTTCGATGCCTGGATTCCGGTGACCATAAGGTCGATCCGTTCGGATTTTCGGTCGAAGACTCTGACCGTCAACGACTCGTCCGCCCCCAGGCTGCATTGGCAGCGCGTGGGCAGGAAACTGCTCTCGATGATGTTGCGTAATTCCAACGTGGACAATACTTGCATGGCGACTCTCTCCTTTATGTGAGACGGCCAGGTCTTTGGCAGAACAGCCAGGGTTAGCCATTCACATCTGCGTTTCAAGCGGGCGCCCGGTCCAGCCATGGAGGACGACACCGATATTCAGATTAGGCCTTTTCACACAGCTCGTTAAGGTTATTCGTCCGACAATCCGACACAATGACCTTGCACTCAGCGTGCCGAAACAAGATGAATTATTGTTTGTTGGAAAAATCAATGCGTTAAGGCGCTAATAGACCCGCGCGTCCATGCAAAATGCATCAAATGCCTTCTAGGATCGTGCCGTTTGCCGGTATCGTGGCAAACGCCCCTGGCCTGGACCGGCATCCAGCGCCAGTGTCATTAGGCACCGTGCCGCCACCGCATCCATCAAACGAGGGAGTACCCCCTCATGACAGGGCAACGAGAGCTCATGAATTCGACGACTATCGCCGCAACCTTCCTGCTGGCGCTAACCACCACCGGCGTGTTCGCCGCCGACAAAGCCGACCTGGCCCCCTTCCCCAAGGCCGAAGACGGATTCACCCGCTCGGTCATTCGCGTGCCGAAGATGACCAAGGACTCCGACCATCGGGTCGAGATCATCGCCGGCAAGGTCATGCCCGTCGATTGCAACACCAAGCGCCTGGGCGGCAACCTGGACGAGAAAAACCTCGAGGGCTGGAGCTACTCCTATTACCGCCTGGAGAAAGTCACCGGGCCGATGTCCACCCTGATGGCCTGCCCGCCCGGCAGCAAGACGAAAAAAGACTTCGTCCCGGTGATCGGCGAAGGCTACATGCTGCGTTACAACAGCAAGCTGCCCCTGGTGATCTACGCGCCCGATGACCTCGAGATCCGTTATCGGATCTGGACACCGTCCAAGCTGATCAAGCCCGCCAGCCCCGAATAAACCGTTCTGGCTCACGCAGCCCCGCCCAGGGCTGCGCGTTCGGCAACGTGGCGCAAACTGTCGAAGTTGATATTGGCCCCCGAGTTGACCGCCACCAGGGTCTGGCCGCGCGGCCCATGGGCCGCCACGTACTGCTTGATGCCCGCCACCGCCAGCGCACCGGAAGGTTCGGTGATGGAGCGGGTATCGTCATAGATGTCCTTGATCGCGCTGCACAGCTGGTCGTCGCTGACGGTGATGACCTCATCGACATACTCACGACAGATTTCAAAACCATACGCCCCGATCTGCGCCACGGCCACGCCGTCGGCAAAAGTCCCGACCTTGGGCAACACCACCCGCTCCCCCGCCCTTAGCGCCGCCTGCAGGCAATTGGAGTGCTCCGACTCCACGCCGATGATGCGCACCTCCGGCCGCAGGTATTTGACGTAGGCGGCGATGCCGGCGATCAACCCGCCGCCGCCGACCGGAACGAAGATCGCATCCAGCGGCCCGGGATGCTGGTTGAGCAACTCCATGGCCACGGTACCCTGCCCGGCGATCACATCCGGGTCATCGAATGGCGAGACAAAGGTGTAGCCACGCTCCCCGGCCAGTTGCAGGGCATGGGCCAGGGCAAACGGAAAGCTCTCCCCGTGCAGCACGGCCGTGGCTTCACGACTGCGCACGCCCCGCACTTTCAGTTCCGGTGTGCGGGTGGGCATGACGATGGTCGCCTGGATCCCCAGGGTTCGCGCCGCCAGGGCCACGCCCTGGGCGTGGTTGCCCGCCGAGGCCGTGATCACGCCGCAGCGTCGCTGGGCCTCGCTGAGCTGGACCAGCTTGTTGTAGGCCCCTCGGATCTTGAAGGAGAACGTCGGCTGCAGGTCCTCGCGCTTGAGCAGGATCTGATTGCCCAGGGTCAGGGATAACGCCGGGGCCACTTGCAACGGGGTACGAATCGCCAGGTCGTAGACCGGCGCGGCAAGGATCTTGCGCACATAGTCGCCAAGCAAATGGCTATGGGTGGCAGGTTCCTGGCTGAGGGTAGCGGTGCTGGGCATGGCGGTCTCCGGGTGATCGTTTGGCCTCGGAGACAGAAACAAAAAACCCGCCTCGGAGGCGGGTTTGGGTAACAGATACAGGTCAGCCCGCCAGATAAGGAATGGCGGTAATAATGCTTGGCTGAGAAAAGCGCTGTACGGAAGTCATGTGTCGACGTTATCCGGGCACCACGGCCAAGTCAATGCCCGGATGCATCGATTACCAGGCCTGGCCACGACGCTTGAGCTCCAGGCGCCGGACGAACTCCTCGAGCACCAGGCCGTAAAGATCATCCTGCAGATAGGCGTCCTCGATACCGGCGTCCATGTTCGGGTTGTCGTTGACCTCGATTACCACGACCTTGTCGCCGGACTGCTTGAGGTCGACACCGTAGAGCCCGTCGCCGATCAGGTTGGCGGTCTTGACCGCCAGCTCCACCACCGCCCGCGGTGCTTCGTGAACCGCCAGGGTGCGGCATTCGCCGTTGATGTCCTGGCCCTTGGCCTTGTGGTTGTAGATCTGCCAATGGCCCTTGGACATGAAGTACTGGCAGGCGAAGATCGGCTTGCGATTGAGGACACCGATGCGCCAGTCGTATTCGGTGTAGAAGAACTCCTGGGCCAGCAGCAGGACCGAGTGTTCGAACAACTCGGCGGTGGCCTCCAGCAACGCCTGCTGGCTTTCGACCTTGATCACGCCACGGGAGAAACAACCGTCGGGGATTTTCAGCACCAGGGGGAAACCCAGCCGATCGCCGACCCGTTCGAAATCTTCCGGTCGTTCCTTGTAGAGAATCTCGGTGGCGGGCATGCCCAGCTTATGACTCTTGAGCAGGTCGGTCAGGTAGACCTTGTTGGTACAACGCAGGATCGAGGTCGGATCATCCATCACCACCAGGCCTTCGCTTTCGGCTTTCTTGGCGAAGCGGTAGGTGTGGTTGTCGACGCTGGTGGTCTCGCGGATCAGCAGGGCGTCGTATTCGGCGATACGCGAATAATCCTTTTTCTCGATCAATTCGACATCGATGCCCAGGCCCTTGCCGACCCGGATAAAGTTCTCCAGTGCCTTGGCATTGGACGGCGGCAGCGCCTCCTGGGGATCATGCAACACCGCCAGGTCATAACGGGCCAGGCGCCGCGAACGGGGCACGCGCCAGATCTTGCGACTGAAACTGTCCAGGGACTGGGCAAAGTGATCTTCCTGATCTTCGCGCAACTTGTGCAAGGTGCCCGACTTGACCCCTTCGATATGCCAGGCGTTGGTCTTTTTAAACTCGACCAACAATATCGGACAGGGAAAAACTTCAAATAACTGACGCGCCAGATCCTGTAACGGCTCGATCACCGTACTGCCAAAATACAAGGTCAGGGTAAAGCCTTCGGTGCCTTGGTAAAGTTGATGGCCCAGGGCTTTATCGAGGGTTTTGTCGAGATCGTCCAGGGCCAGGCCGTACAGCGCCTTGCGGGTCAATTCGCTGATGGTGCGCACCGACGGAATGACCTTGTGCCCTCTCGCCTCGGCCAGCAACGAGCAGTAATAGCCGTGGCCCAGGTACTTGTAGCTGCGGCACAGGTTGATCACCTGGACACGCTTGCCAGACTCATTGCCCCGGGTCTGCTCAAGGTACTCCTGGGCCGTGACGATGTCTTCGCTGGGAAAATAAGAGGCCCAGTCTTCCTTGCGCTCCACGATAATAACCAACTGACTGCCGGGACTTGTTGAACTTGACAAAATACTTGTCGTGGTTATTGCTGTCAGTGCAGTTTGCTCGGATACTTCGCGCCAATGACCTTGTACCGCTGACATAAAAACCGACCCCATGGAAAACAAGACACTTCCTATTAAGCACGAAGTTTTTTGAAAGTCCCGTTTCGTTACACAACTTTTACGGTGGTTATATGGATCTTGTCTTTCGCATTGCCACGACCGATGATTTGCCCGCCTTGCTGGAACTGGAAGAGCACTGTTTCACCACCGACCGGCTGACCGCCCGCAGCTTCCAGTGGATGGTCAGCCGTGCCCATGCGCAACTGATGGTCGCCCAGCAAGCGGACGCTCGACTGGCCGGCTATGCCCTGGTGCTGTTTCATCGCGGCACCTCCCTGGCGCGCCTGTACTCCATCGCCATCGCTCCCCACGCTCGCGGCACCGGACTGGGTAAGGCACTGCTGCAACGTAGCGAAGCCTGCGCCCTGGAGCATGACTGCGCCTACCTGCGCCTGGAAGTGCGCAGCGACAACGCCGCCGCCATCGCCCTTTACGAACGCAACGGCTATCGCCGCTTCGGGCGGATCAGCGATTACTACGAGGACCACGCCGACGCCCTGCGCCTGGAAAAACGTATTCTTGAACACCGCGACAGCCGCGACCTGCAGGTCCCCTACTACGCCCAGACCACCGAGTTCACCTGCGGGCCCGCTTGCCTGCTGATGGCCATGGGTGCGTTACAGCCGGGGCGCAGCACCTCGCGCCGGGAAGAGGTGCAAATCTGGCGCGAAGCGACCACGGTGTTCATGACCTCCGGCCATGGCGGCTGCAGCCCCCAGGGGCTGGCATTGGCCGCCTGGCGCCGGGGTTTCGCGGTGCGCCTGCAAGTGAGCATCAGGGGGCCGCTGCTGCTCAACGGTGTGCGCAACGAACATAAAAAAGACGTCATGCGCCTGGTCCACGAGGGCTTTGAAAGCGAGCTGGCGTCAACCGATGTCGAGCAGGTGTTCGGCGGCCCGCTGGACCTGCCACGCCTGCTGGCCGCAGCGGGACAACCGCTGGTGCTGATCAGCAGCTACCGCCTGACCCGCTCCAAGGCCCCGCATTGGGTGATCGTCACTGACTGTGATGAAGAATTCGTCTATCTGCACGACCCGGATGTCGATCACAGCCAGCATCGCCAGCCATTGGACTGCCAGCATCTGCCGGTCAGTCATGCCGAGTTCGACAAGATGAGCGCCTTCGGCAGCAGCAAGCTGCGGGCGGCGGTGATTGTCTATCGACGTGAGCAGCAATAAGCTGGGAGCGATACTCAGCGTTGCATATTCGGATCGCTGCGGGTACCGGGGTTAATTGGCACCGCCATCGGTGCCGACTGATCGCGCGGATAGCCATTCTGGATCGCGCCGTTTTCAATGGTCGCAGGCCGTGGCGTCGGCAACGTACTCGGACCGCGCAAGGGCGGTGCGCTGGACACCGAACCCTGGCGACTGTTTGGATTGGCGCGGCGAATCGGGCTGTTGTAGGGGTTGTCGCTGTTGGGCAGGTTTTGCGCCAGCAACCGCGGCGCGCCCTGGGGAGTACCTTCGGCAGGAAGGGCAACGACCAGAAGCCCGACGACCAGCAAGGCTATCGGAGCTAAGACCAGTCTGTTCATGACGCCTCTCTTCAAGGGTGAGTTCGTTATGGGGGTTGGACAACGCCTCGCCCCATAATATACCCGCAACCGCCTCGAATTCAGTGCCGCCGTGGCACAACCGGCCGCCTTACTGTCGGCCCAGCCCCGCCAGCAGGCCACTCAGCGCCTGGGGCGCCAGTTGCAATTTGGTCCCGCGTTGCGCCGCCTGCTCGATATCCGGGATCAGCAGGCTGGTATGGACGTCACTGTCATAGAGCATCAGATCCTCGCCGCTGCGTTGCAACACCAGCCGTTCGGAATCGGCACTGATGAGCGCATCACGGCTCTGCGCGTCAATGACGATCTGTCGATAATGGCTAAGCAACCCACGACCCAGTGGGTAGTGATGCACTTCATGGCTGTGGCCGGAAACCATCAGGCACTCGGCCTCCTCCAGGACCGGCAACGGCTCGCCGTACGCCGGACTGCTGTGGTCGAGCTGCAGGATCAGGTTGCCTTTGGACAAATGGACAAAACTGTAGCGCCCTACCGGCGTCGCCTGCAGATTGTCCAGGCACCACAATTGCCCACTGTCTTCATCATGGATATAACCGCCCGCCTGGCCTGCGGCCTTGCCCAGGTAAGTCAACTGATGGTCTGCCTGCGGGCCTTGGGCACACAGCAGCTCCGCGCTGTCCGGCAGATACCAGCCGGGGGCCTGGCCCGGCTCGGTCAACAGTCGCACGGCCGAGGGCAGGTCGTAATGCTGGCGCAACACCGCGATCCGCTCGCCGACCTGTGCCCTCTCTTGCGGCGTCTTGATCCTTAGCGCAATCAGCGTCGCCCGCTCCGTCAGTGTGGCGGCCACCGGCAGCAGGACCATGGCACCGTCGCTGCTTTCCAGGTGCAACCGGGTCCCTTGCCGCTGCCCCCTGATCCACTGCTGCGGCGCCTGCCAGGCCATCGCATCGGGGGCCGCGGGTGACGGGAGCAACTGCTCGTCGAATGCCAACTCGGTCTCGGCCGGGAGCAGGGCCTGGCGATAGAGCTGTTGGCTCTCGCCATCCAGAATCCAGGCATGGCGGTCATCGGCGGTCAGTCCCAGATAGGTCAGGGCCTGCCGTCCATCAAGATTGCCGCCGCCCTGCACCAGCCGTTGCGCGGCACAGTCATACCAGGCGCCGGTGGTTTTTCCCGCGAGGCCTCCCAGCCCCCATAACGCCAGGTTGTCGAGTCGTGCCGGCGCCGTACTGGCCAGCCGTCCGAGCGCCGTCGCCAGATCTTCCCGGTGGCCGGCGACCCAACTGGCAACCACGCCCGCCAGCCGCGCAGCGCCACGGTCCAACAGCCATAGGCATCCCTCCGTCGTCAGGGCCAGCCACGGTGACTGATCGCCGCCCCGGACAGCACTGACCTCACTGAGGTCCACCGCCGTAGCCAGCGTCCCGCTCATGCCTTCATCGGCCTGGAAGTAAGCCCGCCGCGCATGTGGGTCGTAGAAGTAGAAACCCGGCTTGTCACCCCCCGTCGACCCCACCAGCGAAAGGTCCCGCGGCAGGGCCGCGCCCAGATTTGCCCGCACCACACGCGGCGGCTGGTACTCGCTGTTGAAAACCAGCCACTCGCGCTCTGTCGTCTGCCCCAGGCTGGCGGCGCAGGCCACTACTCGCGCGCAGATGGCGCTGACTTGCCGCTCGGTCATCCGTTTTAGCGGATCACGCCAGTGTGCAGCGGCGGATAGCAGGGCCAGACTGTTTTCGCCGGGGTTGAACAGTTGCCCGACCCGATGGATCGCCAGCAGTTTCAGCGAGGCCTCTTCGACCTGATAAATGTGCTCGACGGAGCAGTCCGGCAACAGCTCTTCAATCGCCAGCAGGAGTTGAGCATCGCGCTGCACCAGGCTGCTGTGGGTGATGGTTCCGGCAAAGGTCCGCGGCCGGTACTGGACCAGTACCTGTCCCGTGGCGATTGCCACCTGCCAGACATCCGCGTCCCGGTAGAACCAGGCCTTGTCTTCGACGATACCGCCCAACTGCGCCTGGCCGAGAAACTCACTGGCCTGCGGATAATCGGTGTAGATAAAACGGTCCTGGCTCACCTGATAGAACGCCCTGCCGGTGTCCTGCCCGGCCGGGCGATAATGATCAACCGTCACGAAGGGTTGGCTGTGGGGTGAATGGCTAGTCAACTGCTTGAGATGCGCATGCAGGGCCTGCCAATCCGCGAATACACTGCCATCGGCCTCCAACAGACTCAGTTGCTGGTTCTCCCGGTCGACGGTAAACAACTCGCCACTGGCGTCGATCAACGAAATCTCGCCACAGTTCTCCGCCAGGGTTATCGCCAGGCTCCCCACCTGCAACTGACTGCCGTCGAGGCGCATCGTGGCCTCCTTCAATTGCCGGGCATCCAGTGTCCAACGGCTGTTCGCCGAGCCCCCCAGGGAAATCGACACACCGTCCAGCAGGCCGAGACGGTAATGACCGCCCTCGCCCTCCAATTGATAGGACAGCTTGCCCAGCAGGATATCCGGCAGCGCGGGCACCAGGATGTCACGGTCCTGGGCGTCCAATAACACCCTGACCGGTGTCTCCACGTACTCCGGCATAATCCGCCGGACAATCCGCTCACCGGGGAAGGCGTAGAAGTCAAAGTCGAAGCGATAGTCTTCCTCGAGCCTGCGCAACACATCAAAACCGTAGTCGTGCCGAGTGGTGGCAAACGGCAGGATCATGTATTCGTAATTGAGGTACGACTTCGGGGTCATGGGTAGCACCAGGATCGCATCGCCGGGGGCGAAGCTGACCTCGGCCTGGCGATAACCGATACCTTCGCGAATATTGATCGCCTGGCTCTTGTCCAGGTTCGCTCCGCGGCCTGGCCACCAGAGGAAGTAGTTGCTCCTGCCGGAGCCGGTCGAGCCCCTGGGGTCGTTGCGGTAAAGGTATTGGCTGCCCAGGGTCAGTTGCTGGCGACGCAGATCCAGTGCGCTGATCACCGCGCCCGGAATGGACTCCATCAGGACATGCCCGGGGGCCTGGACATCCGCCCCATGATCGGTGCTGTTTTTGCGCTCCACGCGCCGATAGCCGCCCTGGCGATAGGCGCTATCGAGACCGGCAAAATAGCTACCCACCTGGGCGGCCTCCTCGGCCACGGCACTGAAGGCCTGGGCCAGGGCGGTGAAGCCGATGCCCAGGCCCGCCACGGGTGCCGCCAGCGCGCCGGCAAAACCCGAAGCGGAGGCGGCACCGACGATACCGGCATTCGCCGCCATCGAAGCGCCAAGACTGAACACGCCGAGGGCCAGTCCGGCGCTATCAAAGGCCAGTTGGGTGGCGAAGACCGCACGCTGGGCTTCATTCTGCGCCTGGGACAACTCGATGACATCCAGTACCACGCTGCCCAGATTCAAGAACAGGCCAACGCCGGCATTGAGCCTGGAGAGCGACGACATCACGTTGAGGGACTGCGCCTCACTGAAAAACGCCTGGCCCTTGCTGATCGCCAGTGCCGAACGAAACAGGTGCACGACTTTCGCCACATCCATGACCGTGCCATGGACGATCTGCGCCGTATTGAGCCAAGCGTGCACTTGCAGCGAACAGCCCAATACCGCCGTCAACTCGCCGCCGGCCGCCTCGGTGCGACTCTTGTGGCCAAACCAGGCGAACAGGGTCTGGACCATAAACAGCGCATTGAGCCCATCGGCGGCCTCCCCTTCGGTCGCGTCGACCTGGCCCGCCAAGGGCTCGCCCGCCCCCTCGCGAGCCTGCGCGACCCGGGTCAGTTGCCGATTGTAGTCCTGCATGAATTCAACCACGCGGCGGTCCGTCAAACGCAGTACCCGCGTCGATTCCTCAGGATGCGCAATCTGCGCGAACGCCAATCGGTACTCGCCGCCCTTGGCAGCTTCCTCCTGCTTCAGGCTGTGCCAGAGCGGCAGCCATTCGCCCGCGGACAGATTATTGTCACGGTACAATTGCTCCATGCCTTGCTGAAAGCCTTGCACCCGCGTCACCACGCCGAGCCGCTGTTTCTTCAGCTCCAACTGAGCCAGTTTTTCATCCAGCGTCTCCGTCAGCAGCAGGCTCTCGTCGTACCCGGTTTTTCCTGGCGCGACCAGCGCCATCCAGGCATCGCCGCTACGACGCAGGACCATCTTGGTATCCGTGAGGGTGACGCCCCGTTTGCCGCCCTGCGGGTTGACGATAATTTTCGCCGAATGGGCCGCGACGGAACGTACGGAGAGTTTTTCCCGATCCAGGGCGTGTACGAACGCCTGTATATAGCTACTGGTTTCTGTCGGCTCGTTATCCACCAGCGCGCACCCCACCAGGCTGATATGTTCCGGCGCGGCAGCTCGCGCCCGCACCTGCCCGGACAGCAAAGGATGGTCCAGTAACTGCCTGAGGCCTTGCGCCAGTTCGGACGGCAAGTAACCCGCCAGGGTCCGCTGCCCGGCGGCATCGTCACGACCATGACCCACCGCCTGCAAACGCCAGTGGTTTTTCCCCTGCCGGTTCAATTGGCCGATCCGCGCCAGCAGCGAATCCTGGCCTGGCGCGAAGCGCAACTGGCCCGCGACGTCGAGCTGGAGCAGCAATGAATCCGAAGGGTGTTTACCGGCCAGATCAATCGCCGCCTGCCTGACCGTCCGATTATCTTCAAGCTGAACGATCAGTTGGTAGTCGAACCGGCTGGTACCCTCGCTTTCGTTGGATACCGCCAGCGCCGGCAGATCCCACTCGCCGACTTCGTCCCGGTTCAGTACGCTGTCATCTTGCGAAAGAGGCTCTCTGTTCTCGTCGTCAGAGGCTGACGCCGACCACTGCTCGACATTCGCCCTCTGCACCGCCTCAGGGTCGTAATAATCCTCGCCACTCCAGCCGACCAATACTTCACCGGGAATAAAACCGACCCGTTTCTCGATATCATGCATCGCAACCACGAAATCGCGAAGACGGTTGTTTAATGCTTCGGGTGTACTGGAGGTCGTCACAACATTGCGCAACGCCAACAGATAGGATCTTTTATTGTTACTCAAGCGCGCATGCCGGGAAACCTGGTAACCACGCTGTTTGAATCCCTGCTCCTTGGCCTCACTGAAGTCATTGATAATCAGGACCTGCGCACCCTTTTCAACCGCTCGCGTCACATAACGATCGACTTTCTCATAAAACTCTTCAACGCTTAGATAGCTATTACTGAAATGCCCACTGAGCAGGATCAGATCACCTGGCCCCAGATCGGATCGCGCAAACAACTCCCAACCGTCACCGTTCAGGAACTCGGTGCTGTCGAGATTCCCGCCGTGGAGCCGACTGATAAAAAACAACTTTCTTTCATTGGTGATCAAAGGAAGAAAATTGACCCGGTAATGTTCCTCCGCCGTCAGCAAGGACAGAGGCAAGTGCAACCTGTACTCGGCCGAGGAGACTTGGTTGATGGTGACCGCACTAGTATGCTTGGCCGCATTCTGCATGACATAAAACAACGCGGCGACCCGTGTCCTGGCGGTTAATTGACCAATTTTCGGCACCGCCGGCTCATCAACAATCACCTTGCCATCTTTCAGCGAGATCAATTCAGCCAGACTGTCTTCAAAATAATCCTTTACCGCCTGACGAAGATTGTCCGCCCGATCCTGCCTGACAAACGCCTTGAGCTTTTCCCGCCGTCTTGCTTGTTCCGCCTCTTTTTTGGGTAAAGGGACGTCATCCGGAAAAAGGCGCTCAAAACTCATTGACAGGTTGTCGTCGAAATCAAAACCATGCTGGCGGCTGATCGCCAGGAGATCGGACTTGATCTCCTGGACACCCCTGACGACGCCCTGCGGATGGCTGACCACCTCGCTCTGGGTCACCGCGATCAAGGGATTGATATCGTTGACGATGATTTTGCCCTTGAACCCCAGCGCCCTGGCCCAGTTCGAATAAACCCCCGAGCCGGCCATGGGTTCTATCACGCGGGTGACCACAGGTGCAGGGGTACCCTCTGACTGGCGGTGAAGGATATCGGCAATCAGCGCGCCATCCACCTGCTCCAGTTCGGTGGCCACACTGCCCGGCATGCTGAAAAAAGGCAGGCCACGCAGATCAATCCTGAGGTCCATCTGGCTGAGCGCCCGGACCTTTTCCGCGCGTGTTCCACTGCTATCGCGCAGGCGCTCTTTCACCTTGCGCCAGAAATCGGGATCACGTTTGCCGCCACGTCCCATGCCGGTCACCGGATAAGCGGGATGCCGGGTGTTCCAGTTCGAGGCAGTGGTCAGATAGTCCTCGTAAATAGAACCTTTCAAGCCATAACTACCGTAGTGGTAGCGATCACGCAGCCAGCCACGGAACTCGCTGATCCGGCTTTCCACCTGGGCCGGCGTATAGCCGCTCAAGACCCCTTCCGCACCCGCCACGCCGAGGACCAGGATACGGGCATACCCGTTCATCTGTGTGGGATCGCCAAGCACCGGTACAAAGCCTTGCCCGCTCAGTCGAAACCACAGGGTCGGCTTGTCGGGGTGCTGCAGTCCGAGTGAGCGTATGGCGTCGGCAATCCCCGGGACCTCGCCAAGCTCCAGGATGACCTGGCTGTCAAAGGTTTCACCGGCTTCGTTGTAGCGCTTGGACTGCCCCCAAAGGGCGAGGTTGGCCCCGAATGGGCCCGGTTCATGACTCTGTGTCGAGGTGCCGGCTTCATCCCCCCGGATCCTCGGCCGTCCACCCTCGTTCCTGACGACCGAACCAGGTCTTTTCCTCGATCCGCTGCTCCCGTTCCCATCCACACCGTCCCTGGTTGTAGCCGCTCCAACACCCATGTACCGCCTCCAGAATCATGATTTCAATTACGGGGACGTATTGTGCTGAGAAGCGTTATGTCTCAAGTCGTACATATGTATAGACATGGCTCTGTGCTGGGCCTCACAGACAGACACCCGCCAACAGCCATGTAACTGTCGTCATCCGTATGCGACAATAGGCCCAATGTCTGGAATGAATCCCGCCTTTAAATTGCACAGCAGCTCGGACACACCGTCGGATGCTGCTCTTTACGTACGCGCGCTGGCTGAACTCCAGCGGTGACCGGAGCGAGATGGAAAAGCTCCTGAAATGCCCAGGGAATGGCCCAAGCACCCCATCAGCAGCGCGTAACCCCTTGATAGGTAAAGTAATTGATCTCCACCGCAAATATCACCATGCAGTTCGGCGCCAAGCCGCTCTTCGAGAACGTCTCGGTCAAATTCGGCGCCGGTAACCGCTACGGCCTGATCGGCGCCAACGGCTGCGGCAAGTCGACCTTCATGAAAATCCTCGGCGGCGACCTCGACCCGTCCGGCGGCCAGGTCATGCTGGAACCGAACGTACGCCTGGGTAAACTGCGCCAGGACCAGTTCGCCTACGAAGAATTCACTGTACTCGACACCGTGATCATGGGTCACGAAGAGCTGTGGAAGGTCAAGGCCGAGCGCGACCGCATCTACTCGCTGCCGGAAATGACCGAAGAAGACGGCATGACCGTGGCCGAGCTGGAAACCGATTTCGCCGAGATGGACGGCTACACCGCAGAATCCCGCGCCGGTGAATTGCTGCTGGGCCTGGGTATCGGCATCGAGCAGCACAACGGCCCGATGAGCGAAGTCTCCCCTGGCTGGAAACTGCGGGTGTTGCTGGCCCAGGCGTTGTTCTCCGATCCGGAAGTGTTGCTGCTCGACGAGCCAACCAACCACCTGGACATCAACACCATCCGCTGGCTGGAAAACATCCTGACCCAGCGCTCCAGCCTGATGATCATCATCTCCCACGACCGTCACTTCCTGAACAGCGTCTGCACCCATATGGCCGACCTGGACTACGGCGAGCTGCGCCTGTTCCCGGGCAACTACGACGAATACATGACCGTGGCGACCCAGTCCCGCGAGCAATTGCTGTCGGACAACGCCAAGAAGAAAGCACAGATCTCCGAGCTGCAATCCTTCGTCAGCCGTTTCTCGGCCAACGCCTCGAAAGCCAAGCAGGCCACTTCCCGCGCCAAGGCGATCGACAAGATCCAGCTGGCCGAAGTCAAGCCGTCGAGCCGCGTCAGCCCGTTTATTCGCTTTGAACAGACCAAGAAGCTGCACCGCCAGGCGGTCATCGTCGAGCGCATGGCCAAAGGTTTTGATGGCAAGACCCTGTTCAAGGACTTCAGCTTCCAGGTTGAAGCCGGCGAGCGCGTGGCGATCATCGGTCCGAACGGGATCGGCAAGACCACCCTGCTGCGCACCCTGGTCAACGAACTGACCCCGGACGCCGGTACCGTCAAGTGGACCGAAGCGGCCGAACTGGGCTACTACGCCCAGGATCACGCTTCGGACTTCGAAGACGAATCCAATCTGTTCGACTGGATGGGCCGCTGGACCAAGGAAGGCGAACAAGTGGTTCGCGGTACCCTCGGCCGCATGCTGTTCTCCAACGACGAGATCCTCAAGTCGGTCAAGGTCATCTCCGGTGGTGAGCAAGGCCGCATGTTGTTCGGCAAGCTGATCCTGCAAAAGCCGAACGTGCTGATCATGGACGAACCGACCAACCACCTGGACATGGAATCCATCGAGTCCCTCAACCTGGCGCTGGAGAACTACCCGGGCACGCTGATCTTCGTCAGCCACGACCGTGAGTTCGTTTCATCCCTGGCCACCCGCATCATCGAACTGAGCCCAAGCGGCGTGATCGACTTCAGCGGCACCTATGACGACTACCTGCGCAGCCAGGGCGTGGTGTTCTAAAAAACTATGGGAGCCGGCACGCCGGCTCCCATAGAGCACACAAGAAATTAGTTAGCCTGCTTTCTTTTATCCTCCCATCCCGCCATCATGTTCGCCTCTAACCGCCCGCCCGCGAACGAGCCTTCATGTCCGCCCAGCAACCACCCAGACCGACCAGCAACCTGACGATCACCCTGCAGATCGTTTCCATCGTCTTCTACACCTTTATCGCCTTCCTCTGCATCGGCCTGCCGATCGCGGTGTTGCCCGGTTATGTACACGGACAACTGGGGTTCAGCGCGGTGATCGCCGGCCTGACCATCGGTTCGCAATACCTGGCGACCCTGCTCAGCCGCCCCATGGCCGGGCGCATGGCCGACGGTATCGGCACCAAACGTTCGATCATCCATGGCCTGTCGGGCATTGTGCTCAGCGGTGCGCTGACCTGGCTGTCGACACAGCTGCAGCACCTGCCACTGCTGAGCCTGGGGATTCTGATCGGCGCGCGCCTGCTGCTGGGGATCGCCCAGGGCCTGATCGGCGTCGGCACCATCAGTTGGGGCATTGGCCAGGTCGGCGCGGATCAGACCGCTCGGGTCATTTCCTGGAACGGCATCGCCTCCTACGGCGCCATCGCCATTGGCGCGCCATTGGGGGTGCTGATGGTCGAGGATTACGGCTTCGCCAGCCTCGGCATCGCCTTGTCGACCCTGGCCCTCGGAGCGCTGCTGCTGATTCGCAACAAACCTTCGGTGCCGGTGATTCGCGGTGAGCGCCTGCCGTTCTGGGCGGTGTTCGGGCGTATCGCGCCCTATGGCGCCAGCCTGACCCTGGCCTCCATCGGCTATGGCACCCTGACTACCTTTGTCACCCTCTTCTATCTCAGCCGCGGCTGGACCGGTGCCGCCTATTGCCTGACGGTGTTCGGCACCTGCTTCATCCTCGCCCGGCTGTTCTTTATCGGCTGCATCAACCGCTTCGGCGGTTTCAAGGCGGCCATCGCCTGCATGAGTATCGAGACCCTGGGCCTGGTGCTGCTCTGGCTGGCGCCTTCCACCGGCGTCGCCCTGGCCGGCGCGGGCCTGGCGGGGTTTGGCCTGTCGCTGGTGTATCCGGCGCTGGGTGTGGAGGCGATCAAACAGGTGCCGAGCAGCAGTCGCGGCGCGGGCCTGAGCGCCTACGCGGTGTTTTTCGACCTGGCACTGGCCATCGCCGGTCCGGTGATGGGCGCGGTGGCCTCGAATCTGGGGTATTCGTGGATTTTCTTCACGGCCGCACTCCTCTCGGTCGGCGGCCTGTCGGTCACGGTGCTGCTGGCACGTCGCGCGGCCACCCGCTGACTCACTGATCGGCGGTCTGCATCCCGCCATGGCTCGGCGTACTGAGGGTCTTGCTGAAGAAGCGCCCGGCTTCGTGGATCAGGTCGCGATGAATATCCTCGCGGTTGACCCCTTCGGCATCGGTACAGAGTCCCGGCGTGGCCTGCAGTTGCTCGGGGCCGCACGGCGCCATGAAGACGAAATGCCCGGCCCCGGCGATCAGCTTGAACTGCGGCGCCACCGGCAGCTTGCGCGCCAGGGCGGCGGCATTCTTGTCCGGAAACACCAGCTTGTCGTCACCGCCGCTGTACATCAGTACCGGCACATGGACACCGGCCAGGGTATGGCGGCCGAACATCAGGCTCAGCGGCGCCATCAGCAACAGCGCATGCACCCGTGGATCGGCCACCGGCTGCAGGTCATCGCGGTCGACAATCAATTCGCCCTTGGTGTTGCAGGCATCCTTGTCATCCGGACGCTGCTGGCAATAACGACGCAGACGCTCCAGGTTCGGCTGGGCGCCGGCCAGGATCAGCGCGGTTTCGCCACCCGCCGAATAACCGATCACGCCGACATTCTCGGCTTCGATAAACGGTGACAGGGTCGAGTCGCCGAGGGCGGCGGTGATGGCTTCGGAAATCTGCATGGGCCGGCCATAGAGGTTGCTCAGCGTCCCCAGGCGGCTTTGATCCTTGTAGTTGTCGCCCGGGTGCAACACCGCGACCACGATAAAGCCCTTGCGCGCCAGGGAAGTGGCCAGGTCGTGCAGGGCCAGGGGCGTGCCGGTGTTGCCATGGGACAACATCAGCAGTGGATAGCGGCCAATGGCAACCTTGACGTCTTCGCCGGCCTGGATCGTGTAGTTGCCGATCCGGCTCGTGTGCTCACGATCACTGGAGGGATAGAAGGCAATCGCCGACATCGGCTTGAGATCCAGCGGATCGAGGAATATCAGACGATGATAACCGACGCTCCAATGAGCGGGCGGCGCGGCCTGCACCGTCAGGAGGCTGCTGGACAAGCAGATCAGTAATACTGCACAAAGACGCATCATGGGGATGTCCACCTTTGCTGCGTAATTAGCACGCCAATTCTCTTCAATTCCCTGAAGCTAAAGCTCTGGAGAGGGCTTTGACTGATTTTCGAGGTTTTTCAGAGCACCTATGGTTGATCGATGCCTGCATAAACCGAGCCAAACCTGAACAGCCAGACGCAAAAAACTCCGTACGCTGACCATTCATAATGATCAGAGTACGGAGTTTAATGGGTGTTCCCGAAAGAAGCTCGCGTGTTTACCAAAGCTTTACGCGGTGGCGAACAGCTCTTCGCTGATCCGCGCCTGGGCGGTGCTGATGGCCTTGGCGCGGACTTCTTCGCCGTAACCCAGGCCATGGGCGCGGACGAATTCGATATCGGTGATGCCGAGGAAACCGAACAGCACGTTCAGGTAGTCTTCATGGGCTACGCCGGTAGGCATGCCGACATGCAGGCCGCCGGAAGTGGAGACGATCACCAGTTTCTTGCCACCCGCCAGGCCTTCAGGACCGGCTTCGGTGTAACGGAAGGTCTTGCCGGCGACGGTGATGCGGTCGATCCAGGCCTTGAGTTGGGTCGGGATGCTGAAATTGTACATCGGTGCCGCGATGACGATGGCATCGGCGGCGAGGAACTCTTCGATGGTCGAAGCACTGAGTTCGGCTTCGTGGCGCTGGGCGGCGTCACGCAGTTCGGCAGCGGTACCGCCGGCGACCAGGGTCAGGCTGGAGAAGTGGCTGATGGCGTCGCTGGCCAGGTCGCGGTAGGTCACCACGGCAGAAGGCTCGGCGAGTTTCCAGGCGTCGACCACCTGACGGCTCAACTGACGGGAGGCGGAGTTGTCGCCCAGGATGCTGGAATCAATGTGCAAGAGTTTCATGCGGGATCTCCAAGTGAGGATCGCCACTGGGCGATCAAGTTGAGATAATCCTACAGGCGAAACCAATAGCCGATTAGACAGCTTGAATGTGATAGTTTGTCCCAACCATAGAACAATCGAGTCACGCCCATGCAGGACCTCAACGATCTCTACTACTTCGCCAAGGTGGTCGAAGCCGGCGGCTTCGCGGCGGCCGGGCGTCTGCTGGGCATTCCCAAGTCGCGCCTGTCGCGACGCATCGCCGAGCTGGAAGAACGCCTCGGCGCGCGCTTGCTGCAACGCACCACCCGCCAGCTGAAACTCACGGCGGTCGGCGAGCGCTACCTGCGCCATTGCCAGGCGATGCTGCTGGAGGCCGAGATGGCCGACGAGGCAGTGGCCAGCATGTCCAGCGAACCCCGTGGACGCTTGCGCGTCTCCTCTCCGGTGGGCCTGGCCCAGGAGTTCATGCCCTGGGTGATCTCCAGCTTCCTGACCGCGCACCCGCTGGTTCAGTTGGAAGTGCTGATGGTCAATCGGCGGGTCGACCTGGTGACCGAGGGCGTCGATGTCGCCCTGCGGGTCCGCGAACAAGGCGACGAAGACCCGTTGCTGGTGACCCGCCGCCTGCGTCAGGCGCAAACCTTTATCCTGGCGACACCGGCCTTTCTCGAGCAACACCCCATCAACCAGTTGGACGATCTCAGGAATGCACCCGTATTGGGCGCCCTGGAGGCTGATCGGCTGGTGCACCTGAGCCTGATCAACGCCGAGGGTGAAAAACGCGAACTGGCCCTCGAGGCCCGACTCGGAGTCGACGACTTTGTCGTGCGCAAGGCCTGTGCCCTTGCCGGCCTGGGCTTTACCGTCCTGCCGATGCTGTATTGTGAGCAGGAGCTGGCCAACGGCACTTTCGTGCAGATACTCCCGGAATGGTCCTTGCCCGGCGGCTGGTTGCAGGCCGTCTACCCCCATCGGCGCGGCGTACTGCCGGCGGTGCGGGCTTGGATCGATCATCTGGCCGAAGTTTTCAAAGGTTGCGGAGATAGAACACTGTGAAAGGATCAAGCCTGAGCCGGGAAGACATCGCGCAGTTCTGCCTGACACTGCCCGGGGCGCGGGAAGACTACAAATGGGGCGGCGTGCGGGTATTTTCCATTGCCGGCAACAAGATGTTCGCCGTGCAAGGGCTGCGCGGCGACTCCCTGGCCTTCAAGGTCGACAAGGAGCTGTTCCTCGGTCATGTCGACCGTCCGGGAATCGGGCCCGCGCCGTATCTGGCCAGGGCCCACTGGATCATCATGGACACACCCTACCCGCTGGGCCGTGACGAACTGCAAGGGTTGATCCAGCGCTCCCATCAACTGGTGGTGGCAAAACTGCCCAAGCGCGTCCAGGTCGGCCTGCTGTTATAGAAACGACAGGTGCACCAGGCTGGCGCTGAGGAACAGGTAGTCGATCCAGAACACCTGGTGCAATAGCACGATCAACCAGAACACCAGCTGAAACGAGACTTTGCGGGTTTTGTGCCGAAACACCTGCTGGGCGATCAGCGCCCCCGGCCAGCCGCCCAGCAGCTCGATGGCGTGGAGGACCTTCTCCGGTGTACGCCAGGTTTCGTCACGGGCCTTGCGCTTGTCGCTCCAGTAGAGAAAAAACGCCAGCAAGCTGACCAGTCCGTAAGCCCACAGCGGCGCCGGGGAGCCACCACCAAGCCACATCTTCAGCGCGCCAAATCCAGGCAATACGCAGAGCACCAGCAGCGCCGCCAGCTTGAGCTTGAGATGCCGGACCCGGCCGCTGGCCTGGTGGCCAAGTTCCTGGCTACGTGGCGCCCTCATCCGTGGCTCGACCAGTCGACCCAGCCGAACTGCCAGGTGGCCAGGATCACCAGGCCGAAGACAATCCGGTACCAGGCGAACGCCACGTAGGTATGGCTGGCGATGAACTTCAGCAGACCGCGCACGGCGATCATCGCGAAAACAAAGGACGTCACGAAACCCAGGGCAATCACCGGCAAGTCCGCCATCTGGAACTGATGGCGGAAACCGTAGCCGGAATACACCGCCGCGGCGACCATGGTCGGCATCGCCAGGAAGAACGAAAACTCGGTGGCGGTCTTGCGCGACAGCCCGAACAGCAAGCCGCCGATAATCGTCGCGCCGGAACGCGAGGTGCCGGGGATCATCGCCAGGCATTGGGCGAAGCCGACCTTCAGGGCATCTTTCCAGGTGATCTCATCCACCGTCTCGGCATGCACCACGTGCTGGCGGCGCTCGGCCCAGAGGATGATCAAGCCGCCCACCACCAGCGCGGCGGCGACGGTGATCGGGTTGAACAGATAGGTGGCGATAACCTCCTTGAACAACACCCCCAGCACCACCGCCGGCAGGAACGCCACCAGCAGGTTGAGGGTAAAGCGCTGGGCATTGCGCTGCGTCGGCAGGTCCCGGACCACCGAGAACACCTTGTGACGAAACTCCCAGACAACCGCCAGGATCGCCCCGAGCTGGATGATGATATTGAAGGCAATCGCCCGTTCCCCACCGAAATTCAGCAGGTCCGCGACGATAATCTGGTGCCCGGTGCTGGAGATCGGCAAGAACTCCGTCAAACCCTCGACAATACCCAGAATCACTGCCTGTACGGCGGTCCACAGATCCATTATTCCCCCATGCTGCCGCACACCCCGCGCGGCACTTGAAAAATTCGACGTTCGATCATCTGCCCATGACAACAGGTACACAGCGTGCCGCACCGCTTGTCGTCAAAGCGTAAAAAATGCCTGAAAAATCAAACATCAACTCAGGTTTGTCAGTTTCGGGCCGAGATCCTATCAGACACGTCTGTTTGTGGCTGCCAGGAAAGTAGCCAAAAGCCTGCTGGGCAGGAGCGATAAAACCTGTTTGGATGCAGATTGGCGATGATCACCACAAGAAGAAACAAGGAGCGGTGTCCTCATGAATAGTTTGCGAAATGTGTCGATCAGTCGGCGGTTGTGGCTCATCCTCATCGTCGCCATGGCGATGCTGCTGACCCTGGGCCTGTTGATGCTCCAGCAGATCCATGACGACCTGTACCAGGGCAAGGCGCAGAAGACCCAGCACGTGGTCCAGGTCGCCAGTGGCGTCCTCAACTACTACCACGACCTGGAAACCGCCGGCACCCTCAGCCGCGAAGCCGCACAGAAGCAGGCCATGAACGTGATCCGCGGCCTGCGCTACAACCAGACCGACTATTTCTGGATCAACGACCAGCGCCCGGTGATGATCATGCACCCGGCCAACCCCAAGCTTGAAGGCCAGGACCTGTCAGGGATCAAGGACCCGGACGGCTACGCCCTGTTCAACGAGATGGTCACCCTGACCAAGGCCAAGGGCGCGGGGATGATCAACTATCGCTGGCCGAAACCGGGGGCCAGCGCCCCGGTACAGAAAACCTCCTATGTCCAGCTCTTCGAACCCTGGGGCTGGATCATCGGCTCGGGCGTGTACGTCGACGACCTGCAGGACGAGTTCTACGGCCAGGTCTGGCGAGCGTCGCTGATCGGCCTGGGGATTGCGCTGATCATGGCGTTGCTGGTGACGATGATTGCCCGCAGCATCGTGCGCCCCCTGCAGGAAACCGTGAATGCCATGGCCAATATCGCCAGCGGTGAAAGCGACCTGACCCACAGCCTCGATACCCACGGGCAGGATGAAGTGACGCAACTGGCCCGCCATTTCAACGGGTTTACCAGCAAGCTGCGCAGCGTGGTCGGCCAGCTCCAGGACTCGGCGACGGCACTCGGCCAGTCCTCCAGCGACCTGGGCAGCAACGCCACCCAGGCCCAGGCCCGCAGCCAGCAGCAATCGCAACAGATGGAAATGGTGGCGACGGCGATCAACGAAGTCACCTATGGCGTGCAGGACGTGGCCAAGAATGCCGAGCAGGCCGCCAGCGAGATGCGTGATGCCGAAGCCCAGGCGCGCCAGGGCCAACTGAATATCGACAACAGCCTGCAACAGATCGATTCGCTCTCCGCCACCATCAACCAAGCGGTGGAGGTGATCCGCACCCTGGCGGCCGAAAGCACGCAGATCGGCAGCGTCCTGGAAGTGATTCGCTCGATTGCCGAACAGACCAATCTGCTGGCCCTGAACGCCGCCATCGAAGCCGCCCGGGCCGGTGAACAGGGTCGCGGCTTTGCCGTGGTCGCCGATGAGGTGCGCCTGCTGGCCCAGCGCACCCAGAAGTCCACGGCGGAGATCCAGTCGATGATCGAGCGTCTGCAAGGTCATTCCGAAGCCGCGGTGAAAGTCATCGGCGACAGCAGCCGTGCCTCGCAACTGACCATCGAGCAAGCCGGCCTGGCTGGCGAGAGCCTGAACGCCATCGGCCAGGCCCTGCGTAACCTCAATGGGCTCAATGCCTCGATTGCCAGCGCCACCCTCGAGCAGTCCCATGTGGTGGAGGAAATCAACCAGAACGTCACCGACGCGGCGGGCCTGTCCCACAGCACGGCCCTGGCGGCCGAGCAATCGAGTGTCGACAGTGAAAAGCTCAAGAACCTGAGCCAGCAACTCAATACCTTGCTCAAGCAGTTCAAGGTCTGAGGGCGGGAGGGTACAATCGCCCTCCTTTTTTCGAGCCCAAGGAATTCCCATGCCCGCGCCCATGAAGGTCATTGTCCTGGCGGGGCCTGAATCCAGTGGTAAAAGCTGGCTGTCCGCCGAACTGCAAGCCCATTTCGGTGGGCTGGTGGTGGGCGAATATGTGCGTTATTTCATCGAGTGCAACCTGCGTGATACTTGCCTGGAGGATATCCCGGCCATCGCCCGCGGGCAGCTTGATTGGGAGGATGCGGCTCGCGCGCAGGCCCCCAAGCTGCTGATTCTCGACACCCACTTGCTGAGCAATCTGCTCTGGAGCCGGACCCTGTTCGGCGAATGCCCGGCGTGGATCGAACAGGCCCTGCAGGCGCGCCACTATGACCTGCACCTGTTGTTGCGCCCCGAAGGCGTGGGCTGGACCGACGATGGCCAGCGCTGCCAACCGGAGCTGGGTGAACGCCAGGCCTTTTTCGCCGCCAGCCTGGATTGGCTGACGCGGCATGGACAAACAGTCACAGTGATTGATGGCGATTGGCAGGCGCGTCGCGAGCAGGCCTTCGCGGCCGTCGCCCGGCTGCTTGAAGGAGAATCTGAACCCTGAAAACACCACAAATCCTGTAGGAGCCTGGCTTGCCAGCGAAGGCGTCCGTAAGTGCGATGCAAGACTTGAGGGCCTCATCGCTGGTAAGCCAGGCTCCTACAGGTATCGTTGTGTTTTCAAGGGCAAACATGGCCATTTTTCAGCCCAGTGTCCATTTCTGAAACACCCGGTACACAGACGAAGCCTCAAAATCAACGGTTCAGGCACGGCACTGCCCCAAGTGTTAAGCCGCTGATACACCTCCCCTGAAAGGCCCGTATTACCGCGTTGCGCCGAAATCTCCCCGTCTGCCCCCCTCGATACTGTCTCATCCGTGAAACAGCTTTCACGCGATTCATTTGCCTTCCAAAACAACCCATTGTTTTAAAAGGAAAAACAAAAAGCGGCACAGCTTCTGCTCTTTCCCTCTCAAACGCCAGGCTAGGGCCAGCGTACTGAAGAAGGAATGCCGTCATGGGGACTTTCACTACCGGCTTTACCCGCACCGTGCTGATCAGTTGCGCGATCAGTTCGATGCTCTGCCTCACGGCCCAGGCCGGTGGCAACGGAGTGATTGTCCTTGATCGTACCGTGCAACCACAGAGTTATGGCCGCCCGGCCCTACAACCTGATCCCAACCCCACCACGGTCAACGCCAACCCTTCCGCCGTGATCACCTCGGCCACCGGCAAGGAACTGAGCGATGGCGATATCGCCGGCATCAGCACCGGCGGCTCCATCAGCCAACTGATCGACAACCATACCGCCAGCATGCCGGGCCTGAACAACCCCAATGGCTTGCCAGGGATGACCGCCGGACACGGCGGCGGCAATGGCGCCAGCATCGCCAACACGATCAACCATGGGCTGTCGGCGGGTATGAACGCCCTCGGCGCCATCGGCAAGGGGCAATGACATGCGCCATTCACTGTTTCTTCTCGCCCTGTTCAGTAGCGCCGGCGTACTGGCCGACTCCGGTAGCCCGGTTATCGACAGCGCCACGATCAACAACAGTAGCCAGCAATACAACGGCAACGTGATGGTCAACCAGGCCGCCGGCGACCAGCAGCAACAGCTCAACAGCCGCGCCATCGCGGTCGGCACCAACGCCAGTGCCACGACCTCGCTGAACCAGAAAATCACCAGCGGGGCCAGTACGGCAATCGACGCCAAGGCGGCCATCCAGGGCAACTCTTTCAGTAACGGCAACGGCATGGTTGGGGTCAACCAATCCGCCGGTGCCAACAACCAGATGATCAATGCCGTGCGGATCAGCATCAGTGCCGCGCCGCAAAGCATCGACGACAGCGTCCTGTCCCAACAGAACGTGGCGCTGTCACCGAACTCGGACTCATCCACACCCTCCGGCAGTCGCCAGGTCGTTACCAGCGACCAGGCCTTCACCGGCAGCCGGGGCGTGATTCAGGTGAGCCAGAGCGCGGGGGTGGGCAACCGTATGGCCAACACCCTCAGTATCCGGGTCGCTGATTGACCCGTGCAGTGCCCATTAGAAAGTACCAACACTTAACTCAACTAATAAGCACGGAGATACACACCATGAAACCTACAATGGCTCTCAAACCACTGGTCTTCGCTCTGGCCGCCATCATGGCAATGGCCGCTCAGGCAGGCGGTGATGAAGGACACGGTCGTCGTCATCATGACCATGACAAAGGCCCGGACCTGGCAACCCTGCTGCAAATCACCGCAGGCGCCACCGCCTCGGTGAATGACACCCAGGACAGCCACGGCAACTCCGTCGTCAACCAAGGCACCCAGAACAACGGCAGCATCAACGGCTCGTTGAACAGTGCCAGCGGCAACATGGGCGCCAACGCCGCGGCCGGCGATGGCAACCAGCAGCTCAACGAAGCCGCGCTGGCCACCGCCGACGAAAGCTTTATCTTCGGCAGCGCCGTTTCCAGCACCACCTTGACCCAAACCAACCACAACAACACGGTCCTGAACCAATCCACCCAGAACAATGGGTCATTGAACAACTCTGGTAACAACGGCTCCGGCAACATGGGTGTCAACGTCGCCGCCGGCAACTTCAACCAACAGAAAAACGACCTGGCCATCGCCGTATCCGGCGGTCGTGTCGCGTCGGCAACCGGCGCGGCTACCCAGAACTCCAACGGCCTGCAAGTGGCCAACGCCGCGGTTCAAGCCTACAAAGTCACCACCCTCAAAGCCACTATCGATATTGATGGCAGCTACAAAGGGACCTTCTCAGGCACCGAAAGCAGCGGCAAAGGCGGTTATGGCAATGACGGCTGGGGTGGCGGTGACAACGGCAAAGGGAAAGAAACCATCAAAGGTACCGAGATGGGGACTATCGACCTGAATGGCGTCGCCACTTATCAAGTGATGACACCTAACGGCTGGACCATGCCAGTGGTCAACAACGCCAGCATCAACAACTCGCTCAACAATGCCTCGGGCAATGTGGGTGCCAACGTGGCGGCCGGTGTCGGCAACCAACAAGGCAACACCCTGTCCATCGCAGCAGGCTGCCGCGCCTGCATGTAGTGGCAACAGTACTGAGAGCCCCGGAAACGGGGCTCTTTTTTCAGCTCTGAGAGGCGTATGACCATGCGTACTATCGCCCTTGCCCTCGCGCTTTTTCTCTCCATCCCTATTCAGGCCGCGACCATGGCCGTGCCCGGCCTGCCGGGTGCAGTGGTGTTCTACAAGCACGTACAAAGCATTCGCGAACGGCGTTTTTCCGACCTGGTCGAGCAGAAGACCGACTTCAGTTGTGGTGCCGCCGCACTCGCCACCTTGTTGCGCCAGGCCTACTGGCTGGACGTCAACGAAGAACAGATCATCAAAGGCATGCTGACCACCTCCGACCAGGAGCTGGTCAAGAAGCAAGGCTTCTCCATGCTGGACATGAAGCGCTACATCGAAAGCATCGGCATGCGCGCCAGGGGCTACAAGATTCCCGCCGACAGCCTGCCCAGCGTGACCATTCCGGTCGTGGTGATGATGGAGATCCGCGGCTACAAGCATTTCGTGGTGATGCAGCGCGCCGACAAGGACTGGGTCTATATCGGCGACCCGGTACTGGGCCACAAGCGCTACAGCAAGGCCGACTTCCAGAAAGGCTGGAACGGCATCATCTTCGCCATCATCGGTCCCGGCTACGACAAGAGCAACGCCTTGCTCGACCCACCGGCCCCGCTGACGGCCAAGAACAAGCTGGACACCTTCCACCCGGTCCAAGACGCGGAACTGATGGATTTCGGCTTTATCCAGAGCGACTTCTTCTAAGGTGAACTAAAAATAAAGGGGCAGGATGCTCCGGGAGCAGCACATGAAAAACTCACACTGGTTGATGGTCAGTTGCCTGGCACTCACCTGCCTGCCGGCACACGCAACCCTGCCCTTCAAGCCTATCGAACTGAAAGATTCAGAGATGTCCGAACTGCGTGGTCGCTACGTCATGCCAGGACGCATCATCAGCTTCGGGATCGTTATGCAAAGCAGTTGGACCAACGCCCAGGGCGACACCATCGGCGCGGCCACTTCCCTGCAGATCCAGCAATCGACTGTCAAGCCGCAGTTCTACGTCACCACCTTCAGCACCCAGGGCAACGGGTCGGCCCCCACCCAGGGCACCGGCACGGTGATCGGCGGTGCCGGCCTGAACGCCTCGGCGGGAGTGACCCAGGTGGTGCGTGCCGCCGGTGACGGCAACGGCGCCAGCAACAACGTGGCGATCAATGTCAGCGAAGCCAACCAGGTCCCGAGCAGTCCTCAGCAAATGGGCCAGGTGCTCACCAGTGGTGGCAGCATCACCGGTCTCGGCGCCGCCGGCAGCGTCACCGTCTCTGCCGCGGCCAGCGGCGTGAAAATGCAGATACTGGCCAACAACAATCAGGGCAACGCGCTGCAACAGATCGCCCAGGGCGGTGTGCTGCAGTCCACTACCCTGCTGGGTGGCAACAACCTGGTCAACAGCATGACCCAACTCAATGTGGTGTTGCAGAACAACATGCCTACCGTGGGAGCACTGGATTGCAGCCTGACTCAACTCAAGGGACTACGCAGTATGGGATTCTGAACTACGCTCATTTTCGACCATTGGATGTCAGAAAAGGACGACTTATCTCATGTCTCTATCGCTCTCTCTACGCATGGCGGTATGTGTGGGTGCGCTCTTCCCGGCGACGATGCTGCAAGCAGCAACTGACCCCGAGGTAGAGGCCCTGAAACAGGAACTCCAGGAGCTGAAACAACGCTACGTACAACAGCAGCAAGCGTTGTCGGTACTGGAACAACGGGTTCGTCAGGTCGAAGATCAGCCGGCACCGCCACCGCCCAAACGCCTGGTCAAATCCCCGGCGGACCTGAAAAAGGGGCAAACGGTGGCGGCGGCCGGCGCCAACGCTCCAGGCTCAGCGGCCAGCACGTCCGGCGCCTCTTATGGCCAGTCGCTCAAGGATGATTCGGCGCCAGCCCAGAGTGTGTCCGACCTGTACAACGAGGCCAGCGGCTTCTTTGGCAATGGCAAGTTCAGTGTCGAGACCGGGATTACCTATTCGCACTACGATACCCGACAGCTGTTTCTCAATGGCTTTCTGGCCCTGGACTCGATCTTCCTCGGCAATATCAACCTGGATCGGATCAAGTCCGATACCTGGACGCTCGACCTGACCGGCCGTTATAACCTCGACAACCGATGGCAGTTCGACATAAACGCCCCGATTGTCTACCGGGACTCGGTCTATCAAGCGGGGGGCGGCAACGGTGGCGCGGCCGGAACCACTGTCGAGCAAACGGTGAAACAGGATCCGGCCTTGGGCGACGTCAACTTCGGCGTGGCCTACAAGTTCCTCGACGAATCGGAGAACTGGCCGGATGCCGTCTTCAGCTTCCGGATCAAGGCGCCTACCGGCAAGGATCCGTATGGCATCAAGTTCCTCACCTCGTCTCAAAGCAACAGCCTGACTTATCCGCAAAGCTTGCCGACCGGCAACGGTGTCTGGTCCGTCACACCCGGCATCTCGCTGGTCAAAACCTTTGACCCGGCCGTACTGTTCGGCACCTTGGCCTACACTCACAACTTCGAGGGATCGTTCAGCGATATCAGCCCGAACCAAGGAGTGGTCGTTCCCGGCAAGGTCCAGCTCGGCGACAGCTTCCAGATCGGCGCGGGCGTGGCCTTCGCCCTGAACGAGAAGATGAGCATGTCCTTCTCGTTCTCGGACCTGGTGCAAAGCAGGAGCAAGCTCCAGCAGAGCGGCCAGAGCTGGCAGAACGTGGTCGGCAGCGATGCCAACTCGGGGTTCTTCAACATCGGCATGACCATTGCCGCTTCGCCGAACCTCACCATCGTACCCATGCTGTCCCTGGGCATGACCCCCGACGCACCGAACTTTTCGTTCAGCGTGAAATTCCCCTACTACTTCTGACGCCGCCCCATGGAAAAGGCCCGCAACGTGCAAACGCTGCGGGCCTTTTCGTTTCGCTCACCGCGCCCTAGCGGATCTGGTGCTTGTGCAGCAATCGATAGAAAGTCGGACGTGACACCCCCAGCACCCGGGCGGCCACGCTCATATTGTCACTGTGCCGGTTCAACACATCGCACAGTGCCTGGTGCTCGGCACGGTGCACATAGTCTTCGAGGGTGCCCATGGGTGCGCTGTCGCACGGCAGGCTGTTGAGCCCCAGGTCCCGTGCCTCGATCTGCCGCCCCTCGGCCAGCACCAGCCCGCGCCTGACCCGATTGGCCAGCTCGCGGACATTGCCCGGCCAGGCATGATTGCCCAGGGCGACCAAGGCCTCTTCACTGAAACTACGCGGCCGGCGCCCGGTTTCCTGGCTGTAGAAATGGGAAAAATGGTTGGCCAGCATCGCCACATCACCATGCCGTTCGCGCAGTGGCGCCGTCATCACTTGCAAGACGTTGAGCCGATAATAGAGGTCCTCGCGGAAACGCCCGCTGCCGATGGCGGCTTCCAGATCGACATGGGTCGCCGCCAGCACCCGTACATCCACCGCGATGGGCTGGCTGCCACCGACTCGCTCGATGTGCTTTTCCTGGAGGAAACGCAACAGATTGGCCTGCAACTCCAGGGGCAAGTCGCCGATTTCATCGAGAAACAAGGTGCCGCCGTTGGCCGCTTCGATGCGCCCGACCTTGCGCTGGTGCGCCCCGGTAAAGGCGCCTTTCTCATGGCCGAACAGCTCGGACTGGATCAGGTGCTCCGGAATCGCCCCGCAATTGATCGCCACGAACGGCTTGGCATGCCGCTGGGACTGCCGGTGCAGGGTGCGCGCCACCAGCTCCTTGCCGGTCCCGCTTTCCCCACGGATCAACACCGGCGACTCGGTGGGCGCCAGTTTGCCCAGCAGCTTGCGCAGCTCGCGGATCGGCCGGCTGTCGCCGAGCAACTCGTGCTCCGGCTGGTCGACATGGATCGAACCCTGGCCGCGCAAGCGCGCCATGCCGAAGGCGCGACCTAATGTCACCTGTACGCGGGAAACATCGAAGGGCAAAGTATGGAAATCGAAGAACCACTCGCATACGAAGTCACCGACGTTCTGCAAACGCAGCACTTCCTGGCTGAGGACCGCGATCCACTCGGTGCCGCTGCGGCTGATCAGGTCCTTGACCGCTTCAGGGCGTTCGAGATGAAACGGTTGCAGACGCAACAGACCGACATCGCAGGAACGGTCGAGGGCGGCGTCCAGATTGCAACTGTCGACATCCCAGCCGACGGTGCGCAAGCCAGGTAACAGGCGATGACAATCATCGCAGGGATCAACCACCAGCAGGCGTCTGAGCGGAACCGCTTCTTGCATGACTGATCCTTGGCGCCAGAGTTTTAAATATTTATTAGAAACAAGCAGTTGGCAAACCTGCCTGTAACACTAGCAAGAACTTGACGCAGGCTTGTACCGTTTGGTTATAACTTTGCCGATGCATAAGCCATAGATCCGGAAAGCTGCAAGCCAGAGCCTTCGGGCCACCGCTACTGGTTTGGCGGAGCGGACATGGCCATACCGGGGCTTGAACTGAGTATATGAAAGAAAGTGAAAAAAACTTTATGACTTGTGTGACCTGATGCCCGCGATCGGACATCAGTACAAGTAACCGACCGAAACGGTGAGCCCAAACCGACGGTCCAGCGAAATTGTTTGGGCATACTTGAGAGAAAACCCATGAACGCCCCGCTCCGTATGAACGAAGCACTTCTGATGGCCGGCCAGGCCCTCAAGCCATTCCAATGTGTTGCCTGGGTGGCACAAGACAAAGGCGAACTGAGCCTGACCGTGATCGACCGGACCAACAACAGCATCGGTCGCCAGCAGATTCCTTGCAGCGCCTACTCCGACTCCGAGCAGTTGGTCAGCCTGCTGCAACAGGCCCGTGCGGAGTTGAGCCAGAAAGGCTACGACCTGCAGCCGTGGACATTGTCGGCCTGATAGCGCTCCAGAAAACACGCAAAACCTTGTAGGAGCAGAGCTTGCTCGCGAAGGCGGATTCATAGGCGCCGTAGCTCCAAGGTGTATGGCCGCTTGCAGCGGTTCGCGAGCAAGCTCTGCTCCTACAGTTGACCGCGTTCTCCCGCACGATCGCAGTGTCTTTCAGGGTGTCGAAAGCTCTTCGATATGCCGATACTGCGCGCCCAGTTCCGCCGCCAACCGCACGGCACGTCCCAGGCGGATCGGACCTTTTTCCAGGTCCACCAGCAACGCCTGGCAGTTAAAGACCGGCAAGCCCGACCAGGCTTTCAAACGCCCATCCGTCAGCAACAGCACCCGCTGCTGTTCAGCCGCAAAGCGTTTCTGCCGCTTGGCCAACCAATCCGCCGCTTGCGCCAGCGCCGCCTGCAAAGGCGTTCCGCCCCCTGCTCCCAAGTCCTCCAGCCAACCGCGTAAATCACTCGAAGCTTTCAAACCCTGAAGCTGCCACTTGGGCCGATCACCGCTGGCAGTCATCAACGCCAGGCGCGCCCGCTGCCGATAAGCATCGTCAAACACCTGCGCCAGCAAGCCCTTGGCCTCACTCAACGCATGGTGCCGGCGGGTCGACGCCGAAGCATCGACAATCACCAGCCACAGTTCATGGGGCGAGCGGCTGCGCGGACGAAAGCGCAGGTCCTTGCGCAGACGCGGGCGCCCGGCCAGCAAGGTTTCCACCCAACTGATCGCACCGCTATCACCAGCCCTGCTGACGCCTTGACGCCCAGCGGACAAACGACCTGACCGAGGCCTGGCATCCGCCCCCGGTTTCAGTCGAGGGCGGATGCCTGGGGCTTTTTTGGCCAGCTCGGAATTTCCCGGCGCGCGCCCACCGGCAAGGCCTGGGCCGGCAGCTCACCCCATTGCCCCTGGCCCTCGCCGGGCTCGCTTGCCGACTGGGGCGCCGCCCCCGGATTCGAGGCCGGTGCCGAGGTTGGCGGCACACCTTCGCGACGACGATGGCGCAAGGCAAACTCGGCCACCGCCTCGATATCCTCCGGGGAGATCTGCCCGGCACCGCGCCAGGCCGCATGAGCCCGGGCGGCACGCAACCACACCAGGTCGGCGCGCATGCCGTCGACACCCGCCGCAAAGCAGCGTTCGGTAATCGCCTCCAGGGCCCGGTCATCCAGGGCGATCTCCGGCAGGCGTGCCCGGGCCTGGCGGCAGCGCTCGCGCAAGGCCTCCTGCGCCGGCGCCCACTGCTCGCAGAAACCTTGCGGGTCGCTATCAAAGTCCAGGCGTCGACGGATGATCTGCCCCCGTTCGCTCGGCTGCGGCTGGCCGCTGAGAGCCACGTTGAGGCCGAAACGGTCCAGCAGTTGCGGACGCAACTCGCCCTCCTCCGGGTTCATGGTGCCGATCAATACGAACCGCGCCGAGTGCCGATGGGAAATACCATCACGCTCCACCCGATTGACGCCACTGGCGGCGACGTCCAGCAACAGGTCCACCAGATGATCGGGCAGCAGATTGACCTCATCGACATAGAGCACCCCGCCGTCGGCCTTCGCCAGCACGCCGGGGGAAAACTGCGCCCGGCCTTCGCCCAGGGCCGCGTCCAGATCAAGGGTGCCCACCAGCCGCTCTTCCGTCGCCCCCAGGGGCAAGGTGACGAACAGCCCGCTGGCCAACAGATCCGCCAGCCCACGGGCCAGGGTCGACTTGGCCATACCCCGTGGGCCCTCGATCAGCACGCCGCCGATCTTCGGGTCAATCGCCGTCAGGCACAGCGCCAGTTTCAGGTCGTCGGCGCCGACCACGGCCGACAGCGGGAAATGCGGGGTATCGCTCATGGCTTGCACACCTCAGGAATCTTCTTCTATATCCAGCAGCAGGTTTTCCAGCGCCTCGCGGTACTCGCCGGGCTCGCTCCACAACCCGCGTTGCTGGGCTTCCAGCAAGCGCTCGGTCATATCCCGCAGCGCCGCCGGATTATGTTCGCGGACAAAGTCACGGGTGTCCGGGTCCAGCAGATAGGCATCGGCCAGCAAGGCGTACTGGTGATCGTCGATCAGGCCGGTGGTGGCATCGAAAGCAAACAGGTTATCGACGGTCGCCGCCAGCTCAAACGCACCTTTGTAGCCATGGCGCTTGACCCCGTCGATCCATTTCGGATTCGCCGCCCGCGAGCGGATCACCCGGTTCAACTCGTCCTTGAGCGTGCGGATCTTCGGCAGGTCCGGTTGGCTGTGGTCGCCATGATAGCTGGCGGCCTGTTCACCGCGCAGGGTTTCCACCGCCGCCAGCATGCCGCCCTGGAACTGGTAGTAATCATTGGAATCGAGCAGGTCGTGCTCACGATTGTCCTGGTTTTGCAGCACCGCCTGGACCTGGCTCAAGCGTTGCGCGAACTGTCCACGTGCCGCCGTGCCTTCATCCTGGCCGCCATAGGCATAACCGCCCCAGTTCAGGTAGACCTCGGCCAGGTCCTCGCGGCTCTGCCACAAGCGCCCGTCGATGGCGTTCTGCACCCCGGCGCCATAGGCCCCGGGCTTGGCACCGAAAATTCGCCAGCCGGCCTGACGGGCCGCCTGTTCCTTATCCAGACCTTCGGCCTGCAACTGCTCGCGCTCGGCGCGGACCCGGGTAGCCAACGGGTTCATATCCGCCGGTTCGTCCAGCGCCGCCACGGCCTGCACGGCCGCGTCGAACAGGCGGATCAGGTTGGCAAAGGCATCGCGAAAAAAACCGGAGACCCGCAAAGTCACATCGACCCGCGGACGGTCCAGCAAGCTCAGGGGCAGGATCTCGAAATCGTCGACCCGCTGGCTGCCCGTGGCCCACACCGGCCGCACGCCCATCAGCGCCATGGCCTGGGCGATATCGTCGCCGCCGGTGCGCATGGTCGCCGTGCCCCAGACCGACAGGCCGAGTTGGCGCAAATGGTCGCCATGGTCCTGCAAATGCCGTTCGAGAATCAGGTTGGCCGACTGAAAGCCGATGCGCCAGGCGGTGGTGGTCGGCAGATTGCGCACATCCACGGAAAAGAAATTGCGCCCGGTGGGCAATACGTCCAGGCGTCCGCGACTCGGCGCGCCGCTGGGGCCCGCCGGCACGAAGCGACCCGCCAGGGCATCGAGCAGGCCGTTCATCTCCGCCGGACCACAAGCATCCAGGCGCGGGGCGACCACCGTCAGCAAGCCATCGATGATCAGCCGCACATCGGCCCACAACGCCGTGTCCGGCCAATCGATCCCGGCTTGCAACGCCCGCTCGATCAGTTGCCCTGCGTACAGTTCCAGGCGCTCGCGGCTGTCACCGGCAGTACGCCAGGTTTCCTCGCTGACGCTTTGCAACGACTCGGGCCGAGGTCCGGCCCAGGGTTCAGCCAGGGCGCAGTCCAACGGATCGAAGCCCATTTCAAAGGCCTTGGCCAAGGCCCGCAACAGGCTGGACTGGGCACCGCGCCCGTCGCCACGGGGAATCCGCAGCAAGGCCAGCAGCGTGTCGATGCGCAGGCGCCCGCTCGGCGATTCGCCGAACACATGCAAGCCGTCGCGGATCTGCGACTCTTTCAAGTCGCACAGGTAGGTGTCCAACCGGGGCAGCCAGATCGCCGCGTCGGCATCGCTGTCCAGGCCCGCGTCGAGTTGCAGTTCACGGTCGATCTGCGTCTCGCGGACCAGCTTGAGAATGTCACGCTGCAATTCGCGGGCACGCCGTGGGTCGAGCAATTGAGCTTCATAGTATTCGTCAGCCAGCAACTCCAGATCCCGCAGCGGTCCGTAGGTTTCGGCTCGGGTCAACGGCGGCATCAGGTGATCGATGATCACGGCCTGAGTGCGGCGCTTGGCCTGGGCACCCTCGCCCGGGTCGTTGACGATAAAGGGATAGATATTCGGCAATGGCCCCAGCAATGCATCCGGCCAGCACTGCTGCGACAGCCCGACGCCCTTGCCCGGCAGCCACTCCAGGTTGCCGTGCTTGCCGACATGGATCAGCGCATGGCTGCCGTAGGTGTGTCGCAGCCAGAAATAGAACGCCAGGTAGCCATGGGGCGGCACCAGGTCCGGGTCATGGTAGACCGCGCTGGCATCGACCTGATAACCCCGGGCCGGCTGGATGCCGACGAAGGTCAGGCCAAAACGCAGCCCGGCGACCATCATCCGCCCGCCACGGAACATCGGGTCCTGTTCCGGCCGGCCCCAGCGCGCCATGACCGCTTGGCGATTGGCCTCGGGCAGGTGCTCGAACATCGTCTGGTAATCAGCCAGCGCCATACTCTGGTGACACGGCCGCAGGTCAAGGCTGTCGAGATCGTTGCTGACACCACCGAGCAAGGCCTGGATCAGCGCCGTGCCGCTTCCAGGCAAATCCTCGCTCAACGGATAACCCTGCTCCTTGAGCGCCCGCAGGATATTCAGCGCCGCCGCCGGGGTATCCAGGCCCACGCCGTTGCCGATCCGCCCATCGCGGGTCGGGTAGTTGGCGAGGATCAGGGCAACGCGCTTGTCCGCATTGGGCAGCCGTGCCAGATCGATCCAGCGACGGGCCAGTTCGGCAACGAAATCCATGCGTTCGGGCTGGGCACGGTAGCAGACCACATCGCTCTGGCTGCGCTCGCTGCGCCAGGCCAGGTCCTTGAAGCTGATGGGCCGGCTGATGATGCGCCCGTCCAGTTCCGGCAAGGCGATATGCATCGCCAGGTCGCGGGGCCCGAGGCCCTGCTCGCTGGCCTGCCAGCCGGGCTCGTTGTCCTGGGCGCAGATGGCCTGGATCACCGGGATATCCCGGCGAAACGGCCGCAGATGGGGAGCCTCGGGGCTGGACTGGGCAAATCCGGTGGTATTGAGGATGATCGCGGCCGCCACCTCGTCCAGCAGATCCTCCACCACACTCAGGCACGCGGGCTCCTTGAGACTGGCCACGGCAATCGGCAAGGGATTGAGCCCTGCCGCCTGCAAGCGCTGACAGAACACATCGACGAAGGCGGTATTGGCCGCCTGCAAGTGCGAGCGATAGAACAGCACCGCCGCGACCGGTTGCCCGACCTGCCAGTCGGCGCGCCAGGCAGGCAGTCCGACACTGCCATGACGAGGATGATAGATCGCCGTGCGCGGCAAGGGTTGCGGCTCGGCCCAGGAGTAGTCGCGCCCCAACCAAAGGTTGGCGAGACAGCGATACAGGTCCAGGGCATTGCCCATGCCGCCCTGGCGCAGAAAATGCCAGAGCCGCCGGCCTTCCTCGGCGGGCACCGTGCTCAGGTCGCTCAGTTCCGGGTCCGGACGGTCGTCCCCCGGCACCAGGATCAGGGTCACCCCGCGCTCGGCCAGTTGCACCAACCGCTCGATACCGTAGCGCCAGTAACCGATCCCACCGTGCAGAGACAACAGAATGACCCGGGCGTGTTGCAGCACCTGGTCGAAATAGAGGTCGACCGAGGCGTGGTTCTGCACCTGCATGGGGTTGGCCAGGCGCAGACTGGGGTAATTTTCAGGCAGTTGCCGCGCCGCTTCGGCGAGCAATGCCAGGCTTGAATCGCCGCTGCAGAGGATCACCAGCTCGGCGGGGGTTTGCCCCAGGTCGGCGATATTGTCATCCGACACAAAACCGCCGGGCTGGGTCCTGAGCAGATGCATGGGTCAGACAGTCAGCGCGGCGCGCAAGGTCGATTCGAGCAGCGCGGCATCCAGTTCCTGGCCGATCAGCACCAGGCGGGTGACACGTGGCTCGTCCGCGCTCCAGGCACGGTCGAAGTGCTTGTCGAAACGAGTGCCCACACCCTGGATCAGCAGGCGCATCGGCTTGTTCGGGATCGCGGCGAAACCCTTGACCCGCAGGATACCGTGCTTGACCACCAATTGCGTCAGGGCGTCCAGCAGCAGGCTTTCATCGGCTTGCGGCAGTTCGAGGGAGATCGAGTCGAAGGCATCATGATCGTGGTCGTCATGATCGTCATCGTCGTGGTGGTGATCATGGTGGCTGTGGCGACCGTCGATATGCTCCTCGGAACCGGCGCCCAGGCCCAGCAGCACGTCCAGGGGCAGGCGACCGCTGCTGGCTTCGATGACCTTCACTGCCGGCGGCAGCTCCTCGGCCACTTCCAGGCGCACCCGGGCCAGGTCTTCAGGGCTGATCAGGTCGGCCTTGTTGAGAATCACCAGGTCGGCGCTGGACAGTTGGTCGGCGAACAGCTCGTGCAGCGGCGATTCGTGGTCCAGGTTCGGGTCGAGCTTGCGCTGGGCATCCACCTGGTCCGGGAACGCGGCGAAGGTGCCGGCGGCCACGGCCGGGCTGTCGACCACGGTGATCACCGCGTCGACGGTGCAGGCACTGCGGATTTCCGGCCACTGGAAGGCTTGTACCAGGGGTTTGGGCAGCGCCAGGCCGGAGGTTTCGATAAGGATATGATCGAGGTCGCCACGGCGCGCCACCAGTTCGCGCATCACCGGGAAGAATTCTTCCTGGACCGTGCAGCAGAGGCAGCCGTTGGCCAGTTCATAGACACGGCCATTGGCTTCTTCTTCGCTGCAGCCGATGGAGCACTGCTTGAGGATCTCGCCGTCGATGCCCAGTTCGCCGAACTCGTTGACGATCACCGCGATGCGGCGGCCCTGGGCGTTGTCGAGCATATGGCGCAACAGGGTGGTCTTGCCCGAGCCGAGAAAGCCGGTGACGATGGTGACGGGAAGCTTGGCCAGTGTTTTCATCGGATGCCCTTTGGCAAAGTGGCGGGCATACGGGACGAGAACCGCGGCCCTTGGGCGCGGATGCGTTCGCCACCGGATCACCCCGCCCGGTTGTAGTGAGAAACGGTGACGAGGCAGGTCTCCTGGCTTACGGTCTGGCGGTCGCGCTTGCTCTCGAAAGCAGGCGAACCGGCCGGGCCTTGCGCCTTCCCGCCCGTAGGCAGTGGCATTGCAGGGCTATCGAACCGTTTACAGTTGCGGGGGCAGCCGCGGCATACCGCGTTCCCTTCTTAGCTTCGGCCGAACGCCGAAGAACCTCGAAGCTGCAAGGCTACGCAGTGCGCCGGGGCAGGTCAATCGCGAGCGCCGCTGTGGTTTAATTGCGCCCCTTTTCCCGCCCTGCCCGTTTCAAGGAATCCTGTTATGAACGCCACCGACATCACCCAGGTCCTGGTTATCGGTTATGTCTGGCCGGAACCGCGCTCGTCGGCCGCCGGCGGGCACATGATGCAGATCCTCGAAAGCTTTCTCGAGGTCGGCTGGCGCATCACCTTCGCCAGCCCGGCCGTTATCGGCGAACACAAGGCCGACCTGGCGAGCCTGGGCATCGAGGAATGTCGCATCGAGCTCAATAACAGCAGCTTCGACAGTTTTGTCGCCGACCTGCAACCCGACGTGGTGCTGTTCGACCGTTTCATGATGGAAGAGCAGTTCGGCTGGCGCGTGGAAAAACACTGTCCCGGGGCCCTGCGGGTGCTGGAGACCGCCGACCTGCAAAGTCTGCGCGATGCCCGCCAGCAACAGCTCAAGGCACGTCTGAAAGACGATCAGGACCTGAATGACTTCAGCACCCTGTTCGCCCCCGACCAGCGGCAGATGTTCGAACAGATGAGCGCGACCGATCAGGCCCAGCGGGAAATCGCCGCCATCTACCGCTCGGACCTGAACCTAATGATTTCCGATGTCGAGTCGCAGTTGCTGATCGAGCAGTTCAAGGTCCCGGCGGCGCTACTGCACTGGTGCCCGCTGATGATCGACACGCCCACGGCGGCCTACCGCGATTTCGATGAGCGCGCGCACTTTCTCAGCATCGGCAACTTCCGCCACGCGCCGAACTGGGATGCCGTGCTCTGGATGAAGACCACGATCTGGCCGCTGATCCGCCAGCAACTGCCCACCGCCCAGTTACATATCTATGGCGCCTACACCCCGCCCAAGGCCACCGCGCTGCACAACCCCGCCCAGGGCTTTCACATCATGAACTGGGCCGAGGATGCCTTGCAGGTCATGGCGGCGGCACGGGTGTGTCTGGCACCGCTGCGTTTCGGTGCCGGTATCAAGGGCAAGATCGTCGACGCCATGCTCTGCGGCACACCGAATGTCACCACCCCCATCGGCGCCGAAGCCATGCACGGTGAGCTGCCCTGGGCCGGCGCCATCGAAACCAGCGCCGTCGCCCTGGCGCAATCGGCCGTGCGTCTCTACCAGGACCGTGCGCCGTGGCAGCAGGCCCAGGCCAACGGCCAGGTGCTGCTCGCCGCCCGTTATGAGCGGCAGGTCCACGGCCCGGCGTTGATTGCCCGGATCCAGGCCTGCCGCGAGGATCTGGCGGCCCACCGTCGGAACAATTTCACCGGGGCGATGCTGCGCCACCATCACCACAAGAGCACCCAGTACATGTCCCAGTGGATCGAGGCGAAGAACCGCGTCGACTGAGCCTCAGGAGGCACCGAGGAGCTGGCGGATCTCGATCAGTTGCGCCGGCTCGCCGGCCACCACTACATGGGCCGACAACGGAGGCAGTTGCCGGCCCTCCGGCGTGCGGCTGGGCCTGACGGAGAAGTTGACGGTAATCAGCGTGCCGTCGGCAAAGGTCGAGCGTTGCAGCAGGCGATCCCCGGACAACACCTGGAAATCGTCCATGGCCTGGCTGAACAGGCGCTCGTGCAAGGGCCGGAACACCTTGTCGTAGGCACTGATCAGCGGCAGGTCACGGGAAATCACCTGATCGTTGAGGTGATACAGCGGCGGCACCATGTACAGCAACTGCAGCAAGGCCGTGACATCACGTTCGCTGGAGAACTTCAGCGAGCCGTACTCCCAGTGATGGGTACTGACCAGGCTGTCATGCAGGGCTATCTGGTACAGCGGCAGGCGAAACTCGGCCGACGTCACGAAGCGCGCCACCTCCGGCTTGAGCGGGACCGCCTTGAAATACAGGTTGGGGGTTTCCGGCGGCCAATAACCGCCCAGGTAATAACGCGAGCGCTTGTTCTTGCGCATATCCGCGTCCATCCAGGCAAAGGGCTGGGTGGCGATGCCATGACTGAAGGCGATGATCGGCGCGTAGAAGGCCTGCCCGCCCTCGCTGCCCGTGACCAGGTCCAGTGCCTGGACCGGATACGCCAGGCGCCGGCGGCGCGCCTCGGCATCCTGCGCCTGGCTGGTTTCCCGACCCGGCGTGTAATCACTGAACTCGGGACCCGCGGCATCGACATCAAGAAAGTAGCTGTTCAGGCGCCCCGCCCGCGCCACGGCACTGATCCGCCGCCGGGCATAGGCCTCGACGCTGCGCGGATTGACGAACACACCACGGCCATTGAAGCCCTGGACTTTCTTGCCCTGCTCGTCGGTATAACCGGCGGCGACCAGTTCATCGCCCATCTTCGCGGTCGCCCAACTGGCTTGCAGATTCGACGGATGCGCGCTGCCGTAACTGTCGTAGGCCGACACCAGGTAGCCGGCGGCCTTGGCCGCGTCCACCGCCTCGGGGTGCCAGAAGGCATCGCGCCAGTCATCGGCGCCCAGCCAGGCCCGGGCCAGACCCGCCCCCTGCAAGGCGGCAACGGTGTCCAGGGACAAACCACCACCCCAGCGCTCGGCCGGTGCCAGCAGATCACCAAAGGCCTCGCGCAACTGCTGACGCACCGTTTGCGCCCAGGCCACCTCGGCCAGGGGATCATGATTGCCGGGCAAGGGTGCCCGGGCCTCACGCCCGATCACCGCGAGCAACCCGGCATTGATCGCCCGGATCACCTGGGTCCGGGCAAAAGGTGGGACCTGCCCAAAGGCACTATCGGCTTCACCCAACGCCAGCAGGAAGGCCTCTCGAGCCTTGAGCTCGAAGGCCCCCCAGAGCCTGGAGGCCAGGTGATCGCTGTCATCGCGGTGCTGGGCAAAAAAGCGCAGGAACTCCGGCCAGTGCAGGATATCGCCCGCCTTCAGCGGTCCGGCATCCCACAGATAGATATGCGGCGCGCCGCCCAGGCGGGCAACGTGGGGTTGAGTGTGGATTTTCTCGCGCAACGAGACGAACTGATCGTGATCGCGCAGCCACTGGCGGTACAGCCGTGCGCCGATCAGCGGTTCCCGCGGGCCGACGACGATGCGTACCCGGTAAGGCGCGCCGGGGGCCAGGCGATTGAAGGCATGGCTGAGGGTCGGCAAGGGCCGGGCGTTTTGCGCCTTGATGCCAAAGCTGGTGTTGAACGGTGTCTCGACGATCCAGGTGATGGAACAGTCCTTGCGCAGTTCGGTCCAGAACGGCATCGACAACACCCCATTGAGCCGGGCCGGCTGATAACGCCGCAGCAGCCAGTCGAGCCATTTCGGATCGTCGCTGGGGATATAGGCGCCTTCGCCAAAGGGAATCGCATGGGCTTCGATCGCCCCGTCCTCGACGGGCCTGGGCCACTCCAGCCGCCCCGGTTGTTCGGCCTGCACCGTGACCACCAGGGCATTCCCATCGACCCCGACCTCGATCCTGAAATCCTGGTCCGCCTGTCGGACCCGCCAGCGGTTACCGTCTCGCTCGATGACCTGCGCGTCCTCGTCGAAGGCCGCGGCGCTGAGCAAGGCCGGGGACCGATGTTCGTCGCTGTGGTGCAGGGACACGGCCAGGGTCGCCGGGTCGACGACAAAGGTCCCTGAACGATGAGGCAGGTAGACCTGGGAAGCCCCTTCGACGCTCAGGGCCAAGGTCCATCCGAGCAGGGTCAGCCAGATCTGCAGGCAGTGACAATCATTCATCCACCGCGGCGGCATGACCTTCATGTTGTCCTCATCGATTCAGGTGTGTAAACCGATGAACCTTAACTGACCGAGGAGAAAAGACCCTGTAGTCCGCTTCTCCTCAAGTCGAGTGAAAGCACTAAAAATCTGTGGATGTGGGAGCGGAGCTTGTCGGATCGCCGCACCGCCGCGAAGCTTTCAGCGGCCTCACGGGCCCCTTCGCGGCAGTGCGGCGATCCGACAGGCTCCGCTCCTACAGCGGCCGGCGCAACAGGTAACAGTCCATGATCCAGCCTTTGCGCTTGCGCGCTGCTTCGCGCACACGGCGAATCCGCTCGCCCACCTCGTGGAGCTTGCCGGCCACCAGCAGCTCGTCGTCGGTCCCCAGGTAGGCGCCCCAATAGATTTCCAGGTCCTGGTCGGCGAACTGGCTAAACGCGCAGCGGGCATCGAGCATGACCACCACATTGTCCAGATCAGCCGCTTCCAGCCGTCGCCCGGTGGTGATCAGCAGTGGCTCGCCGATACGATTCAGGGCAATCCGATGCTGCGCGGCCAGCACCTGGATACTGCTGATGCCCGGAATCACCTCGACGGCAAACGCCGGACCGCCCAGCGCACGGACCCGCTCAAGGATTCTCAGGGTACTGTCATAGAGCCCCGGATCGCCCCAGACCAGGAACGCGCCGCACTCATCCTCGCCTAACTCCTCGTCGATCAGCCGTGCGAACAGGGCCGCCCGTTGCCGATGCCAGTGCTCGACACCCGCCTCGTAGGACGCCGCCGAGTCCTCGCGCACCGGATCGCTGACCTGGACCTGCCGGCAACCGGGCTGCTGGATGTAGCGTTCGCAGATGTCCTTGCGCAAATTCAGCAGATCGTCCTTGGTCTCGCCCTTGTCCAGCAGGAACAGCACCGAGGCGCGATTGAGCGCATTGATCGCCTGGACGGTGATCTGCTCCGGGTGGCCGGGGCCCATGCCGACCAGCAGAAGGGTTTTCATGACTGGCGCTCCGGTTGTCTGACGCCTGGCACGTCCCCCTCTTGGGTACGGCGCAACTGGCGCGATGGCAAGGATGAGGGCATTATCGGAAAGCGCCCACAACAAAAAACGACAAGTAGCCAGGCATGACCCGAGCAGCCCGCGTCACCGACCCCTCCTACGAGCTGATGGACGACCACAACGGCCTGTCGATCATCTATCGCCAGCATGGTTTTCCCTGCCCCCTGGTCCGTTGGCATTTCCACAAGGAATACGAACTGCACCTGATCGTCGCCAGCTCCGGCAAGGTGTTCATTGGCGATTATATCGGCAACTTCTACCCGCAGACCCTGTTCTTGACCGGCCCCAACCTGCCCCACAACTGGATCAGCCAGGTGGCCGAGGACGAAGTGGTGCCCAAGCGCGACATGCTGGTGAATTTCACCGACGAACTGTTCGAAAGCGGTCATCTGGTGTTCGCCGAGCTGAAAACCCTGACGCCACTGCTGGAACGGGCCCAGTACGGCATCGAGTTCCGTTGCCAGCACACCGTGCGCCAGGCCACGACCTTGATGCAACGTATCGCCGACTCCCAGGGAGTCACCCGGCTCGGTCACTTCCTGATCCTGCTGGAACTGCTCGGCAACTGTGACGATTACCAGTTGCTGTCGGGTGTTACCACACCACAACTGGCCGACGAGCACAATATCGACCGCACCAACCGGGCGGTCGACTATATTTTTGCCCACTATGCCCGGGAGCTGCCGCTGGAAGAAGTGGCCGAGTACCTGGGCATGAAGCCCACCTACTTTTCCCGGGTGTTCAAGCAGGCCACCGGCCGTTGCTTCGTCGAATTCGTCAATCGCCTGCGCATCAGCAAGTCCTGCGAATTGCTCGCGGACGGCGACAAGCCGGTGACCGATGTCTGCTTCGAGTCAGGCTTCAACAATATCTCCAACTTCAACCGCCGCTTCCAGCAACTCAAGGGCATGACGCCCTCGCATTACCGGCGTCTGGCGGTACAGCGCCTGACGGAGCAGAACCACGGCTGAAGCCGTGGTCGGCAGGTTACGCCAGGGCGGCAAAACCACGCTGCAAGTCTTCAATCAGCGAAGAAACCGCCTCCAGGCCGATATGCAAGCGGATCACCGGGTGCAGTGTCGGCCCGGCAAATTGCCGCTCGCTCACATCCACCACGGTCACCAGGCTTTCATAGCCGCCCCATGAAGCCCCCAGCCCGAACAACTGCAACGCCCCGATAAAGCGCTCCAACTGTCCGGGATCGGCGTCAGCGAACTCGAACGACAACAGCCCGTTGCTGCCACTGAAATCCCGCACCCAAAGCTCATGATCCGGGTGCGTGGACAAGGCCGGATGGAACACCTGCCGTACCTGCGGCTGCGCCTGCAACCAGCGAGCAACTTCCAGCCCCTGGCGCTGATGCACCTCCAGGCGCGCCGCCAGGGTCCGCGCACCGCGCAGCACCAGGTAGGCATCATCCGGGCTCACCGTGTTGCCAAAGCTGTCGCTCATCCGCGCCAACGCCGGCCAGGCCGCCTCGGTGGTACAGACACTGCCCATCACCACGTCGCTGTGACCGCACAGGTACTTGGTCAAGGCCATGATCGAGATATCCGCCCCCAGGGCCAACGGCCGGTACTGGTAGCCCGAACCCCAGGTGTTGTCGACCGCCAGCAGGATACCCCGCAACTTGCACAAGGCCGCGATGGCCGGCAGGTCGTTCAACTCGTAGAGCAACGAACTCGGCGACTCGCAATAGACCATACGGGTGTTGGCCTGCAGGCGTGACTCGATATCCCGGCCGTCCGCCGGGAAATAACCGACCTCGATGCCAAAGGGCGCCAGGAACTCCTTCGCCAGGCGCCGCACCGGGAAGTAGACGCCATCGGTAATCAGCACATGGTCGCCCGGACGCAGATAGGCCAGGAAGGTCTGCGCCACCGCCGCCAGCCCGGTTCCGAACAGACGCGTGCGGTGGCCGCCTTCCAGCTCCGTCACCAGGTCTTCCAGGGCAAAGGCCGTGGGATTGCCCCGAGCGCCGTAGCTCAGGACCCGTTCGCTGTCGCGGCGACGGCGGGCGTCACGCATATCCGCCAGGTTGTCGAACAGCACGGTGCTCAAGCGGGTGACCGGCACGTTCACCGAACGCGGGCCGCTGCCCTTGAGGGTACGGGCCGCGTGAACCAGCCGGGTCCGGACATCCACGGGGGCCTTGGCCGGTGCCAGCGGTTTCAGGCTGGCGATCTCCGCCGGGGTCATCTGCGCCAGCAGGCCGGTTTCCCAGGCCAGATACTGGCGTGCCGCGTCCTTGTTGCCGGAATGGCGGTCGTGGGTGAAAAACAGGAAGTCGATGCAACGCTCGTCAGGCAACACCGACGCATCGTTGACCAGCGTCAGCCCGGCCGCTTGCCAGGCCGACAGGTCCGCGCTGGAAAACCGCACCTGTTGGCGCTGGGCCTCGGGCAGTTCCAGCGCCGCCAACTGCGCCACGGCGATATCGTCCGCCAGCAGCACCAGGGGCCGCTCTTCGCCCGCGACTTCAGCGGCGAGCAACGAGCGGATCGACCAACGCGAACCGGCCAGATGGGCCTTGCGAAAGGCCATGCTCGGACGCAGGTCGATCAGCACCAGCGCGTCTTCGGCCAGTTCACGGGACAGCTCCTGCGCCTCAAGCGCGGGCAACTCGGGCAACGGAAAGGCGCCCGCCAGCGGCAAGCGCAAGCCGCTATACAGCCCGTCTTCCAGGACCCGGGCATCGTGCCCCAACTGGCGCAACCAACTGGCAACGATGGGCGCGCGCACGCCATCATCGTCGAACACCACCACCCGCGCCTGGCGCACACCGATATACAAATCGGTGGCCTGGATCAACTGGCCGCCCGGCGTGTGTTGCGCGCCCGGCAGGCTGCCGAGACCGAACTCCTCGGCACTGCGCACATCGCAGAGGAACAAACTGCCGTCACCCGCTTGTGCCCAGGCCGTGACCTGGGCCGCCGTGACCGTCGGCACCTCGGCACGCCGGGCCAGCGTGCTGGCCGCCTCGCGCTGCTGCTCGATACCCACCGGCGGCGCCACATCGCTGTAGCGTCGGGTACTGCCATGCTCCAACTGAAGATCGGCCAGGAACCAACCTTGCGTGCCGTTTTCCAGGGCATAAACCGGGTTTTTCACCCCGAGATTGATCAGCGTCTGGGCCCCGATAATGCTGCGGGTGCGCCCGGCGCAGTTGATCACGATCGGCGTCGACTCGTCCGCCACCAGGTCGTGCAGGCGATAGCCCAACTCACCATTCGGGCAGCAGACCGAGCCCGGAATGGTCATCTTGCGGTATTCGTCGAAGGGTCGGCCGTCCAGCAGTACCAAGGGTTCACCCCGGGCCTGCCAGTCAGCCAGTTCGGTCGCGCTGATATGCGGCGTATGACAGGCTTCTTCCACCCATTCGCCAAAGGCCTTGGACGGCACATGCACCCCGGCGAACAACTGCAGGCCCGCCGCCCGCCAACCGTCGGCACCGCCCTGCAGCACATGCACCTGCTCATAACCCAATGCCTGCAGGCGTTGCGCGGCACGGGCAGCCAGTTCGCCGCCATCCTGGTCGTAGATCACCAACCGAACTCGTGGCTCGGGTGCCAGACGACGGACCTCCAGCTCCAGGCGGCTATAGGGCAAATGCACCCCGTGAAACAGATGGGCCTCACCGTACTGACCGTGCTCACGCACATCGAACAGGGCGATTTCCCGCCCGTCGAACAGCCATTGCTGCAACTGTGCCGGTGTAATGGTTTTACTCACATAAACCCCGCTTTCCAGTGAAGAGCTCATTCCAGCACCAACGAGCGCTCGCCCGCGGCCAGTTCACGGCCCCTGGCGTAAGCACGCTGCACCGCCGGACGGGCCTTGATGCGTTCGCGCCAGGCGTTGATCGCCGGGTAGTCGCCAAGGTCGAAACCCTGCCGGGCAGGCTGGATCCAGGGGAAGATCGCCATATCGGCAATGCTGTATTCACCCGCGACAAAGTCCTGCTGGGCCAGGCGTCGCTCCAGTACTTCATACAGCCGGGTGGCTTCGCCCCGCAGCAGGTCGAGGGCAAAGGGAATCGGCTCCGGGGCCTTTTCCCGGAACAGCTGCCACTGGCTCAGGTACGGCGTGATATGCCCCACCTGCCAGAATAGCCACTCCTGCACCCGCCGCCGCTCGCGGCTGCCGGCCGGCGGGAGGAACTGCCCGGTCTTGTCGGCCAGGTAGTTGAGAATCGCCCCGGACTCGAACAGGCTCAGCGGCTCGCCGTTGTCGGCCGGCCGGTGATCGACAATGGCCGGAATCCGGCCATTGGCACTGATCTGCTGGAACGCCGCTTCACGCTGCTGACCCTGGCGGATGTTCACCGGCAGCAGGCGATACTCCAACCCCAGCTCTTCGATCAGAATCCCGACTTTCAAGCCATTGGCCGTCGGCCAGTAATGGAGGTCGATCATGCCGCGTAGGCCTTGATCGAAGGCGCCATCTGCGAAGCGTTGTAGTTGAGGATACTGCCGTCGTCCTGCACGCCATAGCGACCATTGAGGGATTCCAGCGGACGCCCGTAGAGATGGAAATGCAGGGTCGCCTGCTCGCCATCGACACGGATGCTGTGCAGGTCTTCACCGAGGAAAGCGATGGAGGTACCGGGCTGGACCACCACTTCGCGCTCAAGCTTGAGCTCGGCACGCCGAGGGTCGCTGCCGTCGTCACCGCGGGCATAGACGCGGTTGAGTTCCTGGCCCTCGACAGCACTGATCACCGCCCAGGTTTCGTGGTTGTGGGCGATGGTGTTCTTGCCCGGCAGCAGCGAGTTGAGGTACAGGGTCGGGGTCTCGCCATCGTCGTTCAGGCGATAGCGGAAGGCAGTATTGCCCTCACCCGCTACCGGTGCCGGAAAGGCTTCGAAGTTGAACAGGTCGCGGCGCTCGGCAAGGTCTTCCAACAGGGCGACGATCTCTTGCAAAGCGGCACGGTCAACACCGCGCTGATGGATGGCACGGATTTTCACCAGGAAAGATTCGATCACGTTGGCGCGTTCGGTGGTGCTCATGGGCAGGCTCCTTATCGGGTGGATCACGGTCAGACGGACAGGCTGTAGCGGCTGATATTGCTCAGCAAATACGGATCGGGTTGCAGGTAGCGACGGCCGGCATCGCCCAGGGCATGCCGGAGGAATTCGCGGGTGCGCTCGCTTTGCGGCTGCTGGAACACCTGGTGGGCGCTGCCGGATTCGACGATCAGACCGTTTTCGGTGAAATACACCCGATCGCTGATCTCCTCGGCAAAGCGCATTTCATGGGTCACCAGCACGCAGGTCATGCCCTCTTCGGTCAGCTCGCGAATCACCGTCAGTACTTCGCCGACGGTTTCCGGGTCGAGGGCCGAGGTCACTTCATCGAACAGGATCAGTTCCGGGCGCATGGCCAGGGCCCGGGCAATCGCCACCCGCTGTTGCTGGCCGCCGGACAGTTGCCCGGGAAAGGCGTCGACCTTGTGCTCCATGCGCACTTTTGCGAGCAACTGCCGGGCCTCCTTTTCGGCGTCGGCACGGCTGCGGCCCAGCACCTTGCACGGGGCGATCAACAGGTTGTCCAGCACCGACAGGTGCGGGAACAGGTTGTATTGCTGGAAAACGAAGCCGACCCGCTTGCGCAACTCGATCAGCTCGGCCTCGCGGTGCAGTTGGTGCACCTCGGTGGCGCCGACGCGAATGGTCCCGCGCTGGGGTTTGAGCAGCCCGGTGATGCAACGCAGGATCGTCGACTTGCCCGAGCCCGAAGGCCCGATGATGGACACGGCCTGGCCACGCTGCACATCAAGGTCGATGCCCTTGAGCACCGCGTTGGCGCCGAACGACAGGTGCAGGTCGCGCAGGCTGACGAGGGGTTCAGTAGAAGGCATAGCGTCGCTCCAGGCGTTGGGTCAGACGGGAAATCGGGTAGCAGTAGACAAAGAACAACGCCAGCACGCTGAAGTAGATCAGCACGGTGAAGCCGGTGCGGTTGACGGTATTGCTGGCGATCTGCGCGGTGTCGATCAGGTCATGCACGCCCACCAGCGACGCCAGCGCGGTGCCCATGGTGATCACCGCATAGAGGTTCATCCATGGCGGCAGCATGCGCTTGAAGCACTGCGGCAGGATGATCGAGCGAAACAACTGGCCGCGACTGAAGGCCAGGGAGCGCGCGGCTTCCCATTGGGTGCCGGGAATCGAGCCGATGGCCCCGCGAAAGATCTCGGCGACGTTGGCACTGGCCGGCAGCGCCAGGCCGACGGTGACTTTCAGCCAGTCGGGAAACGGCAGGTAGGTGCCGCCGATATGGATCTCGAAGGGAAACACGTAGGTGGTGAAGTAGATCAGCACCAGCCAGGGCGCGTTGCGAAACAGCTGCACCCATAGCCGTGCCGGCAGGCGCAGGATCCGCAGCGGCGACAGCCCCAGCGCACCGATCAGCAAACCCAGCAGCGAGCCGATGACAATCGCCAGCAGGCTGATCAGGATATTCTGCGCAAAGCCCACGGCCAGCGCCGGCGACCATTGCCACAAGGACTCAATGACCATAACCGGGCATCCTCAACCGCGCTTCCAACGCCCGGCCCACACAGTTGACGATAAAACTCAGGACCCCGAAAAAGCTCAGCATCAGAATCATCAGTTCCAGCACGTTGTCGCTCTGGGTCCAGATCATGATCGAGGCGTAGGTGATATCACCGACGGCAATGGCCGAGGCCACGGCGGTCATCTTCACCAGGTCGATCAGATTGTTCACCAGTGACGGCAGGGCAAAGCGCAGGGCCAGCGGCAACTGCACATTCCACAGCAACTGGCGACGACTGAAGGCCAGGGAACTGGCGGCCTCCATTGTCACCGCCGGCACCGCCTCGATCCCGGCGCGCAAGGCTTCGGCATGGAAGGCACCCTTGTGCAGGGAAATCACGATCACCACCCAGGCAAACGGCGTCAGCGGGTTGGCCGCGCCCACCGCCTGGGTCAGCAACATGTTCAGCACCAGGAAGGCGCAGTAGAGCTGGACCAGGGTCGGCGTATTGCGCGTGACCTCGATAAATAGCCGCGCCGGACGCAACAGCGCCTTGTTCCCGCTGGTCAGCATCGCCGCCAGGGTGAGCCCCGCCAACAGGCTGCCGATAATGGTCAGCACGCACAGCAGCAGCGTGGTCCAGGCCCCGTCGATCAGGCTGCCGCGTTGGTAGGCGTCCAGCAGGAAACGGTAGTTGAGTCCCAGGTGGGCGGCCCACTGCACAAAGGTTTCCATCACGCCGGGCCCTCGCCCAGCCGGGCACAGGCGGCGGCAATCCGGCGGCCGGCCTCACGCACGCTGCCGGTGGCCGTGGCGATCGACAGACGGAACCACGGCGACAGGCCATAGGCACTCCCCGCGACCCCGGCGACGCCCTCCTCCAGCAGATAATCCACCAGCTCGTTGTCGCTGCCGATGACCTGGCCGTCCGGGCGCAGGCGGCCGATCAGGCCGGCACAACGGACAAAGACGAAAAAACCGCCCTCGGGTTGCAGCACTTCGAGCCCGTCGACTTCGCTCAAGGCGGCCACCAGCAGGTCGCGGCGCTCCTGATAGGCCGCCACTTGCGGCTTGAGGAAATCCAGCCCGCCTTCATAGGCCGCCAGGGCCGCCGCCTGACTGACCGACGAAGCACCGGACGCCGATTGCGACTGGACCACGCTCATGGCCGTGGTCAGTGCCTGGGGACCGGCGCCAAAGCCGATGCGCCAGCCGGTCATGGCATAGGTCTTGGACACCCCGCCCACCAGCAGGCAGCGCTCCTGCAGATCCGGCGCGACATTGAGCAGGTTCAGCGGCGCCTGGCCGTCGAAACGAATGTGCTCGTACAGCTCGTCGAGCAGCACCAGCACCTGGGGATGGCGGCGCAGCACCTCGGCCAGCGCACTCAGCTCATCGGCGCTGTAGACCGCACCGCTGGGGTTGCCCGGGCTGTTGAGGATCAGCCAGCGGGTGCGCTCACCAATCAGGCCGTTGAGCTGCGCCGGAGTCAGCTTGCAGCCCTGCTCCAGGGTCGAGTGGATAAACACCGGTTCGCCGCCATTGATCCGCACGCTGTCCGGGAAAGACGGCCAGTACGGCACCGGCACCAGCACTTCGTCACCCTCGTCGAGGGTCGCGGCGAAGGCATTGAAGATGATCTGTTTCGCACCGTTGGCGATCACGATCTGGGGCACGGCATAGTCGAGGCGATTTTCGCGCTGGAGTTTGCGCCGCACCGCCTCGCGCAGCGCCGGTACGCCCGGGGTCGCGGTGTATTTGGTCGCGCCGGCGGCGATGGCCGCGCAGGCCGCTTCCTTGATATGCAACGGGGTATCGAAATCCGGCTCGCCGGTGGTCAGGTCAAGCACGTCGCGACCGCCGTCGCGCAAGGCCGTGGCCCGGGACTTGGCCGCCGCATTGGCCGACAGCGAGACCTTCTGCACCCGTTTGGACAGTCGAACAGTCATGGCAGCACCTTGCCTGGATTGAGCAACCCACGGGGATCGAGGGCCTGTTTGATTCGGCGCATCAGGTCCAGCTCCACCGGGCTCTTGACCTCGGCCAGCAACGCGCGCTTGCGTTGGCCGATACCGTGCTCGGCGCTGATGGAACCGCCGTGGGCGTGGGTATTGCGATGCACCAGGGCGCTGAGCGCCGCGTAGTGGGCCATATGCGCTTCGACCGGCTGGCCGAGGGGCGCGGCGACGTTGTAGTGCAGGTTGCCGTCGCCGAGGTGGCCGAAAGTCAGGTTGCGCACGCCGGGGAAATGTTCCTGCAACAAGGCATCGGTCTCGCGGACGAAGTCGGCGATGCGCGAGATCGGCAGCGAGATATCGTGCTTCATATTGCGCCCCTCGCGGGCCTGGGCTTCGCTCATGTTTTCCCGCAACTGCCACAGCGCGGCGCTCTGGGCCAGGCTTTCGGCAATCAGCGCATCGGCCAACAGATTCAGCTCGAAGGCCTCGCCCAGCACCCGCTCGAAAGCATCACGGGCATGTTCGGCGCTGTGGTTGTCGGACAGCTCCAGCAACGCGAACCAGGCTTGCGGTGCCTGGGCGAAGGGTTGCGGGTCATCGGGAAATTGCTGGCGCAACAACGCCAGGCAGGCGGCGGACATCAGTTCGAAAGCCGTCAGGTCGGCGCCAAAACCGGCGCGGGCATGGGACAGGAAGGTCACCGCCTGCTCCAGGGAGTCGAATGCCAGCAACGCAGTGCTCTGGGCCTTGGGCAGCGGAAAGAGTTTCAAGGTGGCGGCGGTGATAATGCCCAGGGTGCCTTCGCTGCCGATAAACAGGTCGCGCAGGTCGTAGCCGGTATTGTCCTTGCGCAGACCGCGCAAGCCGTTCCAGATATCACCGTCGGCGGTCACCACTTCCAGGCCCAGGGTCAGCTCGCGGGTATTGCCATAACGCAACACACCGGTGCCGCCGGCATTGGTGCCGAGATTGCCGCCCAGGGTGCAACTGCCTTGCGCACCCAGGCTCAGGGGAAACAGGCGCCCGGCGTTACGGGCCGCGTCCTGCAGGTTCTGCAGGATACAGCCGGCCTCGACGGTGACGGTGTCGTTGTCGGTATCGATCTGGCGGATGCGGTTCATGCGGTCGAGCAGCACCAACACGCTGCTGCCCGTGGCGTCCGGAGTGGCCGCTCCCATCAGGCCGGTATTGCCACCCTGCACCACCAGCGGCGCACCATGGTGGGCGCAGACCCGCACCACGGCGGCGACTTCCTCGGTACTGGCCGGGTGCACCACGGCGACGACCCGGCCATGGTAGACACGGTGCTTGTCGCTGAGGAACGCGCTCCCGGCGATGGAGTCCTGGACATGGGCCGCGCCCAGCAGTTGTTGCAACTGCGCGAACAACCCACTCATGGAAGCTGCGCCAGTGGAGCCGCATCCTTGAACTGCTCATGCAACTGCAGCAGCGCTTGAGAGGGCGGCATGCCGGTGCGCTTGCCCAGCTCGATCAGCCAGCCACTGCGGTGCCAGTCACGGACAATCGCGTCGAGACGGGCCTGGATATCCTTTTCGCCCTTGCGCACCCAGATCACCGAATTCGACGGGATCAGGTCAGTAGGCAAGGGAATCTCGTAGCCGGACCATTCGGCCTCGTCGAGCAGGCTGTGCATGGTCGGGCTGACGTGGACCGCGGCCACGCAGCCATTGCCGCGCAGGGACAGCAGCGATTCGGACTGGCTGCGGAAGGCCTTGATCTGCGCGCCATAGACTTCCTGCAATGGCTTGGTGAAATTGCTGCCCTGGGAAACGCAGACCGGCTTGCCCTTGAGGTCTTCCCAACGGGTGATGCCGGCGCCTTTGCGAATCAGCGCCGCACCGCCGACTTCTTCGTAAGGCGTGGGCACATAGTCGAGGATCTCGGCGCGTTCTTCGGTGAACTGCATATTGGCGATCAGCGCATCGACCTTGCCCTGTTGCAGGAACTGCACGCGGTTGGGTGCCAGTACCGAGACGCTTTCCAGCTCCACGCCGAGGCGCTGGGCCAGGCCCTTGGCGAGCTCGACGTTATAGCCCTGATGAGCACCGGTGGCCGGGTCGATGGTGCCGAACGGTGGACCGCTGAGGATCACGCCGATACTGATCTTGTGCCGCGACTGGATCTTGTCGAGGGTGGCATCGGCCTGGGCCAGGGAGGCGAAGAGCGCCAGGGCGATGGGCAAGTACTTGAACATTGCGGGGTATCCTTGAGAAGTCGGGCGATCGGGAGTCCGCCTTCGCGGGCAAGCTCCGCTCCCACACTGTTCGCGTCGAACACACATCATGCGTACGACACAAAACCTGTGGGAGCGGAGCTTGCCCGCGAAGAGGCCCTCAAGTGCGCCAAAAACGTTACGCGTACGGTCAACCCTTGAACTGGTTATGCAGCTCCACCAGCGCCGGCGACTTCGGCGAGATCTGATTACGGCTCTCGGCCTCGATCAGCCAGCCGCTGCGGTGCAGGCCCTGTACCACCTTGTCCAAGCGCTTCTGGGTATCGACCTCGCCCTGACGGGTCCAGATCACCGACGGGGCCGGGTTCAACTCCGGAGTGATGGCGCGATAGTCCTGCCACTCCGGGTTGCCCGCCAGCAGCGGATTGATCAGCGTCGCATCGTGGACCGCCGCCACGCAGTTGTTGCCGCGCAGTGCCAGCAGGGACTCCGAAGAACTCTTGAAGGCTTTCAACTGCGCGCCCAGCTCGCTCAACGGCTTGACATAGCTGCTGCCCTGGGAAGTGCACACCGGCTGCCCCTTGAGGTCTTCCCAGCGAGTGATCTTGCTGCTCTTCAACACCGCCGCGGTACCGCCGACCCTGTAGAACGGCGTCGGCACATGCCCCAACTGGCCGTCGCGCTCCGGCGTCCATTCCATATTGGCGATCAGCAGGTCGACCTTGCCCTGCTGCAGAAACTGCACGCGGTTGGCCGGCAGCACCGGCACCAGTTCGACATCAACCTTCAGGTCCTGGCCCAGGGCATTGGCCAAATCGACATTGAGGCCCTTGGGCGCCTGGGTCGACGGATCGATGGAACCGAAGGGCCCGCCGGACAACAGCACGCCGACCACCAGTTTGTGGCGCTGCTCGATCTTGTCCAGGGTGGCATCGGCCTGGGCCGCAGCCACCGCCCCCAACGCCAGCACGGCGCCGATAACAGCAGGAAGCAGGCGTTGGCCCGGTGTGCGCTTGAACGACATGACTATCCCCTCGATGGCAATCGGCGTATCCCGACCTTGTTGACCTGCATGCTAGGGAGCGCCAGGGACGAACGGAAATTCAAATATCTAATATTGTTATAACTTTCTGGTTATTAGCTTTTGAGAAAAACGGTATATCCCCTGTTTACTGGGGCTTTCAGCGTTCCGAATAATTTAGGCTCGCCAAATACATCAGCATCTGTAATCTATTGGCGATCGCCCTTGATATGAATTCGAGCCGCCATGCCCTCTCCGACCCTGGATCTGGAACTGCTTCGCACCTTCGTCGCGGTGGCGGACCATCACAGTTTTGCCGAAGCCGGCCAGCACCTGGCGCGCACGCAATCGTCCGTGACCCAGCAGATGCAACGCCTGGAACAGCAGGTGGGCGTCAGCCTGTTCCAGAAACAGGGCCGGCAGAAACAGCTGACCGAGCCGGGGCGGCAGTTACTGCGTCATGCCCGGCAACTGTTGTCGCTGAATGACGAGGCGCTCAATGCCCTGCAGGAAAGCCACTTGAGTGGCGTGCTGCGCATCGGTTCGCCCCACGATATCGCCGACACCATCCTGCCGCCGATCCTCAGCCATATCGCCCGCTCGGCACCGCGCCTGCGCCTGGAAATCGATGTCGGCCGCAGCCCCTACCTGATGGAAGACCTGCACCGGGGCAAGATCGACATGGTCATTTCCACCCGCGAAGACTCGCGCCTGCAAGGTTTTGCCCTGCGCACCTCGCCGGTGTGGTGGATCTGTTCGGCGCAGTACATCCATGTCCCCAGCGAACCGTTGCCACTGATCCTGGTGGAAGAACCGAGTATCTACCGGCGCTATGCCATGGAAGCACTGGAGCGTGAGGGGATTGCCTGGCGCCAGGCCTACCTGGCCTCGAACCTGATCGGCATCAAGGCGGCGATTCGTGCCGGACTCGGCGTGACGCCGCGCAGCATGGAGCTGCTGGGGCCGGATATGCGGGTACTGGGGGAAAACGATGGCTTGCCGCGCTTGCCGGATGTGACCTATCACCTGTGGATCCGCCCCAACACGGTCAACCCGCTGGTGCGCCGGGCCTATGATCTGATTCGTAGCAGCCAGGGGTTGTAGGCGCTCAAGCGCTCATTCTCCACCTCCACCGCCGCGATGACCGTCAGCCCGTAACCCAGGCTCACTGGTGTACGCCGGAGGGGCTGTCGATTGAGGACGCCTTGGCCACCATCGGCACGGACGGCACGCGCCTCGCCGAAGAGCTGGCACGCATCGGCTATGCCGGCGACCTGCAACCGGGAGCCATCGTCCCCCACGAATACCTGGAACTGCATATCGAGCAGGGGCCGATCCTCGAGGCGGAAAACACCTTGATCGGCGTGGTGGAAAACCTCCAGGGAATCTCCTGGCAACAGGTGATCGTGCAAGGCAATGCCAACCACGCGGGCACCACCCCTACCCGCCTGCGTCATGACGCCGGCTACGTCGCCAGCGCGGTGGTGGCCGAACTGCGCAAGATCGCCATGGACTCGGACGACACCACCCTGGCCACCGTCGGCTGCATGAATTTCGAGCCGAATGTGATCAACGTCATACCGCGCAAGGCCAGCTTCACCGTGGACCTGCGTGATCCCGATGAAGCACGGCTGGCAGCCGCCGAACAACGACTTTCCCGGTTCCTTGCCAAAATTTCGGAGGCCGAGGGCGTGCATATCAGCACCACACAACTGGTGCGCTTCCAACCGGTGATATTCGACGCCGGCCTGGCCGACGAGATCGAAGCCAGCGCCCAGAGTTTCGGCTTCAGCCACAAGCGCATGACCTCGGGCGCGGGCCATGACGCACAGATGATTGCGAGAATTGCCCCGTCGGCGATGATCTTCGTACCCAGCCGTGGCGGCATCAGCCACAACCCGCGCGAGCACACCGATGACGATCAGTTGATCAAAGGTGCCGAGGTGCTCCTGGATGTGGTCAACCATCGCCTGAACGTCCAGCTGTAGCACTCCCCGAAAACCACAGGCCACCGGCGTCTAAGCGAAGCTGGTGGGTGAGTCCGCGGATTCGCTTCGGGCCCGCCAACAGGCGTGGTTGGCAAGCGCTTGAATGCCGTCGGCACTTGGCCGTTTCAGCTCAAACCGTCGCATCCGAAAGATGATTGGAAATAACGGTCCGATTTCTACCACTGGTCTTGGCGACATACAGTGCCTTGTCAGCGATATCGATCAAGTTCTCAGGCGTGTCCATTCTTGAGCCTGACAACGCACTGATGCCCACACTGATGGTGACGACTTTGGCCGGCGATTCATCATGTTGAATGGAACAACCCTCCACTTCAGTTCGAATTCTTTCGGCGATAATAAAGGCACCCACGTAGTCTGTATTCGAGAGGATGATGGCAAACTCCTCTCCTCCATACCGCGCGGCCAGATCGCCTTCTCGCGTGATGTTTTTCTTGATAATGGCGCTGACCACCTTCAAACACTCATCGCCTTGCACATGACCATAATGATCGTTGTATTTTTTAAACAGATCCACGTCGATCATGATCAGGGCAATGTCATCAGGCCTGCGTCTTGCCTTGTTGACCTCCGCACTGATAAACAAGTCAAACTTACGGCGATTCGGCAGGCCTGTCAGGCTATCCTCGAGCGCCAGTTGCCCGAGCGCCTTGTTGGCCTCGATATAATTTTTTTCAGAACGCTGCAAGTCCTTTTGCGCCTGAATCTGCTGGCTCATGAGTTTGATCAGCCGATAGCCAAGAACGCTGAGCGCAATCAGCAATACCGACGAAATAAGAAAGCTGGCAAAGGATTCGTTACGCCAATCCGCCAGTATTTCACTTCTGTCAAAGGCCGCAATCACCACCAGGGGGTAGCCATTGACCCGCTGAAAGCTGATGACCCGCTCAACGTGGTCAATAAATGACCTTATGGTAGCAGTGCCCGAGCTGATCTCAGGCTTTAGCAACGCAAAGACTTCCCCCGTTGAAATATCGGTGCCGATATCAGCGTCGCGAAAAGGTTTGCGTACGACGATACGCCCTGTGGAGGAAGCCAGATTGATCAGCCCATTGGCTCCCATGTCGATGCCGTCATAGAGACTGAGAAAATAGTTAAGATAGATCGTGGCGATGGTCACTCCGGCAAAACTGCCGTCCGGGTGATTGAGCCTCCGCGAGATGGTCATGACCCATTCATTTGTTGAGCGACTGCGTATGGAGGGGCCAATATAGGGCGCCGAGCTGGCATGATCGCGATGGTAGATAAAATAGTCGCGATCCGAATTGTTGAGGCCCGGCGGAGTTGCGCCGTTTGAGTTGAATAACCAGCGCCCCTGCTCGTCATAAATAAAAAAACCATGGACTTGCGGCAGGCTTTTTTGTTGGTTTTTCAGTATCGCCCCCAACCTTTCCAGGGTCTGCGCCCCGGTGCCCTCAACTTCCACTTGTCCCTGAATACCCAATATCACCGTGTCAGCTTGAGTGAGCGTCGCCGCGATACTGGATGACAAGGCCTTGGAAAGGTTTGACATCTGGATCTCTTTGTCATGCAAGTGGTACTCCAAAGAGTTGAACATCCCCCAGATGCTGATCGCGATCAATGAGATACAGACCGCTGCCACAAAAAGCACCACATGGCCGAGCTTGAGCTTGGCATTCGCCCATTCGGTCCTTAGAAACGAGGTCGCTTTTGTGATCATGAAACCCTTCCGTGTGGTTGAAATGATGTGATGTAGCTTATGCGATTTTCACCGACACCTCACATTTCTGGTCATGAGAGGCGCTCACGATGCAAGCCCCCCTTCAGGATAGGCCCAAACCGTTGCGCCCGAAGGCGTTCAACTGCTCAACCGTGAAACGGCCCTTCCATGACGCTTCGTAGTGTTCAGGCGGAAAATCATCCGGCGACTCGCCGGCCTCGAACGCTCGGCAAACGTCCTTGGCATATTGGCGGTTTTTCGGGCACATCGGGGCTGCGGGCACATACATGACGTTACCCCAGCCCTCTTGATCCTCCACGGGCGCAACACTATGGATAACATCGCAGTGCCACCAAACCGAGTCCCCCGCCTGCACATCGGGGATGGGCGTCAGCCCCTGAACCAGCAGCGGATGCCACTGTTGCGAAACCGGCAGTACCTTGCCCGGCGCGACGCCACACAGCTCATCCTCCGGCACATCATCGAGCAAGGGACGCAGGAGCATGTAGGCCATGGCCTTGGGGATCGGCAAGGTATGCAATACACCTTGATCGGCGCGCATATCGGATAATGCGGTCCAGCCTTGAAAGGTCCTGAATGCGGAGCATTTCACCGTGTCTTTGTAGGCATACTCGTCTACCTCGGTACGATACGCGGCATCCCAAGGGTCGTAAGACTTGAAGTCATTGCGGTAGATTTTGTCGAAGACCTTCAAGTAGGCAGGATGCAGCCAGCGCTCCAACGCCCCCGAGTCGGTATGTGGCCCCAGCCCCCGGGAAGTGGTGCCGGGTGGACGACGGCGTACGCGATCCGGGTAAAGCGCGTTGATATCCGGGTTGAACCACTGCTGACCTTGGGAATGAATTTTCCACAGCCGGTTCAGAAATGACTGCGCGGTGCCCATGCGCGCATCCTGGCGCAGTTGCATCTGTGAAACCGACCAATAGATCGGAAAAATCTCCGGCCGCGAGGCCTCGAGGTTGCCAAAGAATTGATCGACCGGTCCGTGATAAATCCGGTCGAAGTCATTCTTGTCCAAGTACTCCAGAAGCCCCTTGTCCCATGCCAGGACCTGCTCTCTGGGGAAGTGATTTTTGATCAGCAGACAGCCCCGGCGCCTGATTCCTGCAAGTTGCTCTTCGCTCACCTCACCCGCGGCGATGGCGTCAAATTCTAGGACTGGCCATCCGGAACCGGTCAGCGCCTCCTGCGCCTTGATCGAGGCGATCTCGGCCGTAATGAACCCACAGACTTCGGCAAACAAGGACTCCACATCGCCTATCTGCGCGCGCAAGGTCTTTTTCATTTTGACGATGCTGTCCTTGTAGTTGTCCGGGAGCGTCGCGCTTTCGAATGCTTGATACTGATTCATGAGGCACCTGCGTCTTATTGTTCGTACAGGCATCAAAACATTGGGCGGTGCTTGGCGGCAGCCACATTTCAAGCGTTGAGCAATACGATTCTGGCTTCTTTCCTTGCGCCCATGGCGCCATTCGATTAACGGCCTGACAGGTCGCCATGGGCAGGCTTATTGGAAATGGTGCCCGTGCCGCTGCCGGAACTCCGAAGGGGTCATGCCCTTTTGCGCCTTGAACTGCCGGTTGAAAAGCGCTTGGGACGAGTACCCCACCCGCCCGGCAATGATCGAAACGGCCACGTTGCCTTGCATCAACAATGCGCAGGCGTGTCCGACGCGCAACCGGACGATGTACTCCAACACCGTACACCGCGTGTGCCTCCTGAACATTCGATGAAAGGCTGAAACGCTGACGCAGGCCATCTCCGCCAACGCTGAAAGACTCAGCGCACTCGCATAGTGGTCGTGAATGTAATCAAGGGCCCGATGGATACGAGCATCTTCGGTGATTGCAGTGAAGGCCTGAGTGCTGCAGGCGGGGGCAATTTTCTCGGCATGCACATCCCGGGCGAGCCTGTTCAGCACCGTCAGCAGTGAGATCAGCCGTTGCGTAGCGTCCTGATCCAGCATCGCTTCGATGATAGGGCGCAGTTCGCCAGAAGCGGCGTCACTGAAACGCAGGGCATTCCGTGCGGCTACCAACAAGGCGCGGACAGCCCCCATCTCCGGGCACAGTTTGACCAGAGCCTGCACCCAAGCCTCGGAGAACCAGATGACCAAGGCAATGTGCGGTCCGGTCGGATCAATAAGTTCGGCGGAGGACCAACTGTGTGGGACGTTAGGGCCGATCAGGACCAGATCGCCATCGTCGTACAGCGCCACATCATTACTGATATAGCGATGCCCTCGACTGTTCAACGTGAGGGTCAGCTCGTACTCAGGATGATGGTGCCACTCAAAGGGTATCGCCTGCGCAAGGCGCCTGTTCAGCAAGGTCCAGGAAGTATCCGCTGCGCTGGGTACCTTCTCGAAACTGGGCTTCATGAACCATTACTGCCTTAGAGGGAAGTGAGCACGCCACAATCGTATCATTGGGCATCACCAGTCACACTTCCCGCAGGCGCTGCCTGCTTACGATAACCTGATAGGCGCCTGAACAATGGCGGGATAGTCGTCGACGCTGTCAGGCCAAGGCGTCAACACCTTGAAGCCGTCGTCGGTGACCGCCACCATATGTTCCCACTGGGCCGAGAGGGTCTGATCCTTGGTGACCACCGTCCAGCCATCGCTCAGGGTTTTCACATGGCGCTTGCCGGCATTGAGCATGGGTTCAATGGTGAAAATCATCCCGGCTTTCAGTGTCAGGCCCTGACCCGGATAGCCGTAATGCAGGACCTGTGGCTCATCGTGGTAGATCTTGCCGATACCATGGCCGCAGTACTCGCGCACCACACTGAAGCCGTCGCGCTCGGCAACGCTCTGAATCGCATGACCGATATCGCCCAGCGTCGCGCCGGGGCGGACCATGCGAATACCCGCGCACATGGCTTCATACGTGGTCTTGACCAGACGCCGGGCCTGCGGGCTGGGCTCACCGACGAAGTACATGCGGCTGGTGTCGCCGTACCAGCCATCCTTGACCACGGCGATATCGATATTGACGATATCGCCATCCTTCAGCACCTTGGCCGAAGGAATGCCGTGGCAGACCACCTCGTTGACAGAGGCACACACGGTTTTCGGGAAGCCGTGGTAGCCGACATTACCGGGAATGGCCTTCTGCACATTGACGATGTAATCGTGGCAAAGCTGATCCAGCTCGTCGGTGGTAACACCCGCCTTGACGTGTGGCGTGATCATGGCCAGCACCTCGGCGGCCAGTTTGCCCGCCGCGCCGGACAGGGCTATTTCCGCCTGGGTATTGATCTTGACGTTGGTTTTCATTGCTGGGCTCCTGGTGCCGCATGGACCCGGGAGCCTTGGGAAAGATCGGCAAGCGCACACAGCTGCTTCAAATCAAGGCCGCCGGCCAGTTCGGCGCGAATCAGCAAGCGACTGATGTCGCGGTGATCCAGGTCGGGATACAGCTCCGCCAGCATGCCGATGCGCATCCAGTGCTCGGCCTGGGCATTGATCGAACGACTCAAGGCATCGCTGGCGACGCGCAGATGCTCATGCATACCCTCTGAAATTTTTACGATGCCCATCGACTTATCCAATATGAAATATATATGAATCGTATATTAGTCGATAACGGTGCGGGATCGCAATTTCATCGTGCGAGGTGACTGTCGCGCAGCCCATGTGTCAGTACGATCGCCCGCTCCAGGGCACTTCCACAGGTTCCGCGACAGATCGCAAGGGGGGGGGGGGTAGAAAGCTGCCCCCTGAATGGCTCTTAGAAACGTGCTTCGTCAAGATCGGCGATCAGCAGCGGCCCTGTCGGATGCCAACCCAGGCGTGCTTGTGTCTGGGCACTGGAAGCCGGCATATCCAGACTGACGAACATCTCCAGCCAGCCAAAGTGCGCCACGGCTTCCTGAGCCGTGATCGACACCACCGGTACATTCAGACCCCGGCCAATCGCCTCGGCTATTTCGCGACTGCTGACGCCTTCTTCGCCGACAGCGTGATAACGCGCCCCCGGCTCGCCTTTCTCCAGGGCCAGGCGGTATAGACGCGCGGCATCGAAGAGATGGCCCGCCGGCCAACGGTTACGGCCTTCACCCACGTACGCGAGATGCCCTTTTCGCGCGCAACGGCAACAAGCGGTGTGATATGGCCCTGCTTGAGTGGGTTGTGGACTTGGGGTAATCGCACCACCGACAGGTTGACGCCTGCTTCCAACAAAATATTTCCCGCCAGCTCGGACGCGACGCGGGCGCTGGGTCGGCCACCGGAAGTCCACTACACGCCTGTGGAAGGCATCACCCCCAGGCTGCAGCGCGTGCTTGATTCCCTGCCGGCCAGCCCGGCCATCATCAAGAGTGCCACTTGGGACATCATTGCCTGGAACCGGGCCGCCGCTGTCGTGCTGACGGACTACAGCACGCTGCCGGTTGGACAACGCAATATCCTGCGGTTCCTGTTCTGCGATCCGGCGGTCCGCGCCAAACAGCATGATTGGGAGAGTGTGTCGCGTTTTGTGGTCGGTGCGTTCAGAGCGGATGTGGCACGCGCCGGGTTGGTATCCGAGGTCAGCGAACTGGTGGACGAGCTTTGCACCGTCAGCCCGGAATTCGCAGCGTTATGGCGCCATCATGAAGTGCACGGTTATGCAGAGGGAGAAAGCGTAAAGCGCTTGCTGCACCCTGAACTGGGGCACATCGAGTTGGAGCACTCGGCGTTTTCCATCGACGGTCGGCCGGATCTGGGCATGATCGTCTACACCCCGCTCAACGACAGCACCGCAGAGAAAATCAAGGCGCTGGTCGAGCGTGCCTGAAGAAGCTCCAGGCAACAATCGGCCTCGCAGCCGGCTAGCGTCTCAGCCAATCACCTTCGCATACACCGGCCGGTCGACATTCCCACCGGTCAGAATGATCCCCACCTTCTTCCCTTCCATGGCACCACGCTCCTGCATCAGCGCCGCCAGCGCCGCCGCCCCTGCCCCTTCGGCCAGGTTGTGGGTGTCGCTGTAATACACGCGCATGGCCTCGCTGACCTCCTCGTCCGTCACCGATACGATCCTCGCCGCACCCGCCGCATAAACCGCAAAAGCTTCGGGGATCGGCTTACGTACGGCCATACCGTCGGCCAGGGTATTTGCCGAAGCGGTTTCCAGTATTTTTCCGGCTTCGAAGGATAACTTCGCGGCGTCCGCTTCAGTCGATACCACGCCCACCACCTGGGTCTTGAGGCCCAGCACATCGCGGGCGGCAATCACCCCACAAACTCCCGATCCGCAACCGATGGGCACATAAACGGTGTCCAGGTCCGGCGCCGCCTTGAACAACTCCAGCGCGTAAGTGGAAACCCCCTTGATCAACTCGGGATGGTACGGCGGCACCAGGTAGAGGCCTTGCCCCTCAGCCAGGCGCGCAGCCTCCTCACGGGCTTCGTCGAAATCCCAACCAAACTCGACGACCTCGCCACCAAAGCCGCGCATGGCGTTGTTCTTCTCCACGGAATTGCCCCGCGGCACCACGATCAACGCTCTCAAGCCCAGCGCCCGGGCCGCCAGGGCGATGCTCTGGCCGTGGTTGCCGCGGGTGGCGGTGACAACGCCTCGGGTGTCCGGGTGGGTACGTTTGAGCCAGTGCATGAAGGTAATGCCGCCGCGCACCTTGAAAGCCCCGGTGGGGGTATGGTTTTCGTGCTTGACCCAAACCGTGCACCCCAAGCGTTCGGCCAGCAATGGCCAGGCATATTGGGCGGTGGCGGGCATCACCTGGTATACCTGGCGGGCAGCGTTTTCGATGTCGTCGCGAGTCAGTCCGTGCATGGCTATTCTCTCTGAGGTTTTGCCCAGTCTAGGCAGACGCACAAGCTGCGGGCTTTCAGAAAATTGACCTGACCTTCAGGCGTGCCCTTCAGTAAGATGGTGTCTATGAATCGCCGAAACAGCTTGCCGTCACCGCCCCTGCGCGAACCGGTCCGTCGGGCCGAGGCCGGGCCGTGGGCGATCGAATTGCTACCGGCGGCCAGCTACGAAACCCGCTATATCGCAACCCAGGCCGCCATTGGTTTTGCCTTCGACAGCCAGCGCGGCCAGCACGCGATTGGCAGCGACCGGATCCGCCCATTTGTCGCCACGCCCAACGGCCTGGCGTTCATACCACCGGGGTGTGATGTGTTTTCCGAATCGCCCAAGGGCGGTGAGTACCTGCGGCTGATTCGCACCGACGGCACGCCGCTGGCGGGGGACCATGCGTTCAACAATCGCATCGATCGGCAGGCCATTGCCCTCGCCCAACGAATGCGTAGTGCGCTGTTGCGGGCCTCGGTGGAGGACGACTGGGAGGCCTGGGCACTGGCCCTGGTTCAACGAGCGGCGGGAGAGGATCGGTTGTCGGAACCTCTGCGGGGTTCGATAACCACCCAGCGGTTGCGCCTGCTCGATGAGTTCATTGACGCCGGGCTCGACGGGGCGTTGAGTGTGCAGGCGATGGCGGCGGTGCTGGGGTTATCCGAAGGCTACTTCATACGGGCGTTCAAGGACGCCACGGGCAAGAGCCCCCACAGCTACCTGATCGATCGACGCCTGGTCCGCGCCCGGGACCTGTTGCGCAACCCGGCGGAGCGCCTGGCGGACATCGCCCAGGCCTGCGGTTTTGCCTCCCAGGCCCATATGGCCACGGCGTTCAGGCAGCGTTTGGGCGTCAGTCCGCGAGACATGCGTGGGTGATCGGCTATCCGCGCGCTGGAAGGGACTGGTACAGCTGTTGGACCGCCTCTTGTCCGTAGCGCCGCTCCAGCTTTCTGATAATGAAATGCCCGCGCGCCATGTCCTGGAAGTGGTTGATAAAGGCCAGGTTGATCAGCGCGCCGCCCACCGCGCCGATCGCCGGTATGGCTTGCGCGGCGGCCTTCTCCCCCACGTGGATGCTGAAGCGTTCGGCAATGGTGGCGATCAGCTTGAGTATCGAGCCATCCGACAGGGACTTCGCCAACGCGGCCCGCACGGTGTAATAGCCGGTTTCCGAATCATCGTCCTTGGTTGATCGACCGCCGAGTGCAAAGACCGCCAGGCAGGCTTGTTTCGCCTCGTCGGTATCAATGCGCTCGTCATGACTCCTGGCGATATCGGCAATGGAGCGCAGCATGATTGAGGTTGAGAGCGGCAACTCGACACTGAGCCCGGCAAAACCGAAAAAGCCGCCGACGCCCCCGCTGACGGCGATGCCGGTCTTGTGCCAGAGATTGGAAGGCCCCTCACCCGGAATATCCTTCATGGTAAACACCGCGGCATCGAGGGCCTTCACCAGTGCTGATTGAGTGATACCGGCAATTCTTTTGGTGATGCTTTTGGGTAACTGCGCCAGTGCGACCTCGATGGGCATGCCGATAATATTCGTCAGCTTGGCGACGAAGCCGGGGTTCTCCAGCAGGTTCTTTGCACATTGCAGCTCATTTCGATCGTCTTCCGAGAAGCTCATCAATACGTACTCGATACTGGGTTGGCAGGACAGCTACAGGACAAAAAGCTCCAGTGCATCCCTGTGGCAACGTGAGTATCAAAGTGCGGCCACTGTATGGAAAAGGCAAGTCATGGTGCTCCATAAAGCTCCACTTGTGGTCCCAGCCGAGGATCGTGCTGTGAATTTCAAAGGCTTCGAACAGCCGCAACTCGCGGCGATGCGAAGACCGCTGAAGCGCGGCACAAACTGAGCATTGCTGTACAAAAAAGCGTTGATTACTCAAGTGAGGCTGATAATACTCGCAAGCGAAGACCCAAGCCCAAGAGCATTCAAGCAAGGAGGCGCGAACCAATGCAGACATTCAGTGTTCGCACGCTAGAAGAAACGGATATTGAAGCCTTGCTGAGATTCGAAACCCATAACCGTGAATGGTTCGAATCTCAAATTGACGCCCGTGCCCCTTCCTTCTACTCACGGCAAGGGGTTACCGATCATATTGAGCGCTATTTGTCCGACTTTGCTCTCGGTACCTGGCATCCCTTTGTTATCGAAGAAGCCAGTGAGGGAATAGTCGGTCGAGCCAACTTGAAAACATCAACTCACCAGAGGGTTGTGCAGAAGTCGGTTATCGGATTGATCAACGCTTTTGCGGGCAGGGACTCGCCACCCTGGCACTGCAGCATCTTATCCAGGAGGCACAGACGCACTGGAACCTTACGCAACTGCTGGCCATTGCCTACAAGAACAATATTGGCTCACAAAAAGTACTGAGCCGGTGCGGGTTTCTGCTTGAACATGAACTCGGTATGGACAAGACGAAGGATGAATATCTATTCATCCTTTCGCTCTAGAGACTGGCCGCAAAAAAACAAAAAAGCACCTGAGGTGCTTTTTTGTCAGCACTATTTCAGCTGGATAACGCCGTCACCCTGGCTCGCGCCGCGTGCAGCTTTTTGTAGCTGTCGATCAGGCGCAGGTGCCGATCAAGCCCCTCCAGCTTCATGCTGGTAGGCGTCAAGCCGAAGAAGCGTACGCTACCCTCGACCGAACCGATCACGGCGTCCATCCGCGGGTTGCCAAACATCCGGCGGAAATTGACCTCGTAATCGCTCAATTCCAGCTCGTTGTCCATCTGCACCTCCAGCACCACATTCAAGGCCTGGTAGAACAACCCGCGCTCGACCGTGTTGTCGTTGAACTGCAGGAAGGTTTCCACCAGCTCTTTCGCCTCGTCAAATTGCTTCAAAGCGAGATAGATCAGCAGCTTCAACTCCAGGATCGTCAACTGACCCCAAGCCGTATTGTCGTCAAACTCGATGCCGATCAAGGTGGTGATATCGGTGTAGTCGTCCAGCTCGCTTTCTTCCAGACGCTTGACCAGGGCTTTGAGGTCGGCATCGTCGAGGCTGTGCAGATTCAGGATATCGGCGCGGAAGAACAGCGCCTTGTTGGTGTTATCCCAGATCAGATCGTCCACCGGATAAATTTCCGAGTAATCCGGTACCAGAATGCGGCAGGCCGTTGCACCGATATGCTCATACACGGCCATGTAGACCTCTTTGCCCAGGTCTTCAAGAATACCGAACAAGGTCGCGGCTTCCTCGGCATTGGAGTTTTCACCCTGGCCGGAGAAATCCCATTCAACAAATTCGAAATCCGACTTGGCACTGAAGAAACGCCACGACACCACGCCGCTGGAGTCGATAAAGTGTTCCACAAAGTTGTTCGGTTCCATCACCGCGTGACTTTCAAAGGTCGGCTGGGGCAGATCGTTCAGACCTTCAAAACTGCGACCCTGCAACAGTTCCGTAAGACTGCGCTCCAGCGCCACCTCAAAGCTTGGGTGCGCCCCGAACGAGGCAAACACACCGCCAGTGCGCGGGTTCATCAGGGTGACGCACATCACCGGGAATCCCCCACCCAGCGACGCATCCTTCACCAGCACCGGAAAGCCCTGCTCTTCCAGACCCTGGATACCGGCCAGGATACCGGGGTATTTCGCCAGGACTTCCTGTGGCACATCCGGCAGTGCGATTTCACCTTCGAGGATTTCGCGTTTTACCGCGCGCTCGAAGATTTCCGACAGGCACTGAACCTGTGCTTCGGCCAATGTATTACCGGCGCTCATGCCATTGCTGAGGAACAGGTTCTCGATCAGGTTGGACGGAAAATACACCACCTCGCCATCCGACTGACGCACATACGGCAACGAACAGATACCACGCTCTTCATTACCGGAGTTGGTATCGATCAGGTGCGAGCCACGCAACTCGCCATCGGGGTTGTAGATCGCCAGGCAATGCGGGTCGAGAATTTCAGCCGGCAGCTCATCCTTGCGGCCTGGCTTGAACCAGCGTTCGTTCGGGTAATGCACAAACGCCGCATTGGCGATGTCTTCGCCCCAGAACTGATCGTTGTAGAAGAAATTGCAATTCAGTCGCTCGATAAACTCGCCCAACGCCGAGGCCAATGCGCCTTCCTTGGTCGAGCCCTTGCCATTGGTAAAACACATCGGCGAATGCGCATCGCGGATATGCAGCGACCACACATTGGGAACAATATTGCGCCACGAAGCGATTTCAATCTTCATGCCCAGGCCGGCCAGAATGCCCGACATATTGGCGATGGTTTGTTCCAGCGGCAGATCCTTGCCGGCAATATAGGTAGCGGCGTCCGAAACCGGGCCGAGCATCAGCAATGCCTGGGCATCGGCATCCAGGTTCTCCACTTCCTCGATCACAAACTCAGGCCCGGTTTGCACGACCTTCTTTACCGTGCAACGGTCGATGGAACGCAAAATGCCCTGGCGGTCCTTGGCGGAGATATCCGCCGGCAACTCGACCTGAATCTTGAAAATCTGGTTGTAGCGGTTTTCCGGATCAACAATATTGTTCTGCGAAAGACGGATATTGTCGGTGGGAATATTGCGGGTTTCGCAGTACAACTTCACAAAGTAAGCCGCACACAACGCCGACGAAGCCAGAAAATAATCGAACGGGCCGGGGGCCGATCCATCGCCCTTATAGCGAATAGGTTGATCGGCCACCACCGTGAAGTCATCGAATTTGGCTTCAAGCCGAAGGTTGTCGAGAAAATTGACCTTGATTTCCATGCGGGATTACCAAAATAACGAGACAAATAATTGGCCGCCATTATCCGGTTTTTCAGTTGGAAGTCTTGTGCTTTCAATCGCCGCACTCAATGACTCGACGCACCTCCCAAGGCCTTCAACAGTACCGGATCATGCCCATAGATATCCGGGGCATAGAGCAAGGTTCCGTCACCAGCGACTTGCACCGTCCAATAACCGAGCAGGATCGGCACCGGCGCGACCAGTCTGAATTCATGGGTGGTGCCGCTGGCCAATAACTCCTCGGTCCGGGCACGCTCGGCCGGGGTCAGCAGCAGGTCCCGTAGGTGCATCGGCTGCTCGACCCGCACACAACCCGAGCTGAAAGCCCGCGGCCCCTTGGCAAACAGCGGCTGGCTGGGGGTGTCGTGCAGGTATACCGAAAAGGGATTGGGGAACCGCAGGACGATCTTGCCCAGCGGGTTCCGTGGACCGGCCTCCTGGCGCAGCATGATATTGCCGGGCCGCTCCCAGTCGATGGCGTCCGCTGCCAGGGGATTGCCTGCACTGTCCAGGATCTGCAGGTTCTGCTGGCTCAGGTAGGCCGGATCCTGACGGATAGCCGGCAGCTTGTCCTCACGCATGATGGTCGGCGGCACGGTCCAGGTCGGGTTCAGGGTCAGCCGGGTGACCCGGGATTTCAATAGCGGTGTCTGCCGATCGGCACGTCCTACCTGAAGGCGTGTCTGCCACACCGGCGCGCCGTCGTGATAGACACTCAACCGGGCCGCCGCGACATTGACCAGCACCCCCTCGGGCTCCAGATCCGGTGCCAGCCAACGAAAGCGTTCAAGGTTGATCCGCAGCTGCTCGCGCCGTAGTGCCGGGCTGATATTCAGCTCGGTCAGGGTGCCTGGCCCGATCACCCCATCCCCCTGTAGCGAATGGCTCAGTTGGAAGTGCTTGACCGCGCTGCTCAGTTCCTCGCCGTAGGTTTTTTCAGGACCGCCGGGCAGGCTCTCCAGATAGCCCTCGGCGAGCATTCGCTGCGCCAGCGCGGGTATCCGAGCGTCCTCCATGCCGGGACGCAGCAAGGTTCCACCCGCGATCGCTTGCCAATGGGCCAATGGCTGCAGACGCTGCTCCGCGTAGACCCGCCGCAGGCTGCGGTACAACTCGATATTCGGCCGCGCCTGATCAAAGGCCAGGGCCATATCCTGCAGCCCCGTCGCCGCCAGCGTCAGGACCTCGGCGTCGACGTCCCGGGTCGACGGCTGTGCATGCCAGAGCGGCTCGAAGCGCGCCTGCTGCAAACGACCGTAACGCAGGTCCTGCAAGGCTTGCAGATACTGCCGGCTGATTTCGACATCGGTACACAGCGCGTTGCCGGCTCCCGTGTCCTGGGGCAACGGGTAACGCGCCGGGTCCAGGCCGTCATCGGCCAACAACGGCAACTGCGCCTGCAAGGCCGACAGACGCCCGCTGACGGACCAGACAGGCGCATCATTCTGAGACTGGTAAAACGCCTGCAAACGCTGCTGTGCCGACGTGTCCAACTGTGCGACCAGGCCCGGGCACTCGGTCGACAACTGCGTCAGGAACGACGGCAAAGGCATGGGCAGATCGGTGAGCAGGTCTTCTGCTGTCGCGACCAGTGGTGCCACGAGCAGGTAAATGCTCAAGTAATATGCGTGTTTTTTGAACAACGGCTTGACTCCAATCCACGGTCGTCGCATTGATAGTTCACAGCTGCAACAGAAGCGAAAAACCTTCAGGCAGCCTGTGACCACGCTGCCCGAAGACCGTTGGGAGGCGCGAGCCTGGATTGACGGCCGAGGCACTCTTCAACATGCTGACTTCTTGCTCCCGACTCTGCCTGATTATTCTGACCCTGGCTGCACCCTGCAGTTCTGCCCTGGCCGCCAAGGGCCATGAACCGACGCTGTACCGCAGACTCGCCCACGCCGCGCCGGAACTCAACCCCCTGGTTCTGAAAAACGCCCTGAGCGCCATGCAATGCGCCATCAACAGCGGCCTCGAACAATCCGAGCGCCTGGCGGTGATCGACTACTCGCAACCCTCGACCAAGCGGCGCCTGTGGATCTTCGACCTGCGCAAGAAGACCCTGGTGCTGCGCGACCTGGTCGCCCATGGACAAAAATCCGGAGAGAACTTCGCCACCCAATTTTCCAATCAGGTGGGCAGTTATCAATCCAGCCTGGGCCTGTTCCGCACCCAGGAAAGTTACGAGGGCACCCATGGTTATTCCCTGCGCATGGACGGCCTGGAGCCCGGTTTCAATGACCGCGCCCGCGACCGTGACATCGTGATTCATGCAGCCGACTACGTGAGCCCCCTGTGGAGCAAGCGCGAAGGCCGTCTCGGCCGCAGCCAGGGCTGCCCCGCCGTCCGCCCGCAAGTGGCGCGGCAGGTGGTCGACAAACTCAAGGACGGCCAGTTCATGTTTGTCTGGTACCCCGACAAGCACTGGCTGAAATCCTCGGCCTATCTCAACTGCAAACCCCAGCAGATGGCCAGTGCCACAGTCCCCGGTGGTTGATCCCCAGGGGAAACAGCACCTCTACCTCGGATGGTCTTGGCGCAGCCTGTACTGCGCCATCAGTTTGTCCAGAAACCCAAAGAGCTTCTGGTTCATTTGCCCATAGTCATTGGCCCGAAGGGCTGCCGGTTGCTGGACGAAACGGCGGCCAGTGGCCTCCACGAGTTCGCTCTCCGACGCGGCGATAAGCCGCTCCACGACATCGAGGGTGAACTCCATATGGCATTGAAAGCCATACACGAGCGGACCGTATTCAACGATCTGCCGCGGGCAGCCTTCGCTATAGGCCAGGATCCTGGCGTTCTCGGTCAGGCCGGGCATGTCGTTGTGCCAATGTCCGACCTCGAGGACGTCGCCGAAATGAGCGACCTTGTCGTTGCCCTTCCCCGCCTCGGTGAGGGTAATCGGGTACTTGCCGATCTCTTTCTCGGGACTGTGACCGAACCCCGCCCCCAGCGCCTCACCGAGCAGTTGGGCACCAAGGCAGACACCCACCACGGCCTTTTGCGCCGTAACGGCTTTGGCGATCAGCGCACATTCGGCGGCGGCGTCGAAGTGCGGACACTCTTCCCGGGTGGTGGCCGGTGACTGAGGACCGCCCAGCACCACCAGCAGATCGATGTTATCCACGTCCGGGAAAGCATGACGCTCATAAACCCGCGAGTAGCTTGCCTCGTAGCCACGTTCTTCAACCCAGGCCTCGTAGGCACCCGGCGACTCGAATGCTTCGTGAACGACGAAATGGACTTTCATTGAAACTCCTCTGGTGACAGTCCCTGTTTGGTACCCGCCCTCGAGGATGAAGTCCAGTCATCTTTCATCATGTGGGATGAGCCTTGCTGATAGCATTTTGCCGTATACCAATAAGTCGACAGGAAGCGCGTTTTGAAAAGCAAAAAAGGACTGCTGATTACAGCATACGCGAACCGGATAGCACGCCTGATTATCGGCCTACCCCTGCTAAGTGCGGCGTTAGGAGTGCCCATTGCGCATTCTGCACAGAATCCAGCGACGCCCGGCCCGAGCTTTTCATGTAGGGCGGCGAATAACGCCATCGAAAAGCTGATCTGTAGTGATCCAGGGCTATCCACACAGGGTCGAACAATGGCCGTGCTGTTTGCCGCGTCCCGTACGGACGCGTCAGGTCGGGGTCTATCACAGCAGCAACCCCTGCAACGACAATGGCTAAAGACCCGCGATAAGCAATGTTCGAGTGGTGATATGCACGCGTGTCTTGTCAGCACCTACGATGAGCGGCTGAACACACTGGCCATTGCGGCGCTTTTCCAGGCACCGGATGTCGCACTGGCAGAGCTTGCTCGACAGAACCCCGAATCCGCCCCGTTGTACGAAGCCATCTATCGCTACGCGACCATCGAGAATGACGCCGATCGTGCGACAGCGGTGGAGAAACTGATTGCTCCGGCTTTCGAAGTGATTCACGACAAACCATGGGCAACGCCTTTGTCCGATATCAAAGACACACATGACGTGGTGTCATCGGACAAAAACTTCTCCACGTTTCTGAATGTCGCATCGGTCAGCGATTATGCGCTGACGATGCCGTGTTCGGCGTTTGTACGACGGCCCGGATTGATCGACGTATTGGACTCGGTCTACGCCGGAGCCATCGACGGTCGACTGATCCGCAGTGACTGCGAAGCGATGACCTCACGCTTGCAGAAGGCGGATCAACTGACAAAAGCAGCGGTTGCGGTACAACCCAACTGTCCAGGCACCATTCGCTTCAGCCTCGAACGTGACTTTGACAAAACGCTGCTTCTCCTTCGTTTACACCGCACTGAAGCATGGGAGGCACAAGCACTCAATACCAGCTCCCGTGCCGAGAACGAAAACAATGGCGAACCGGGGAAAAACGTCGACAAACCGAGCTTTATCGCAGGGCATCAGGTGTCAATTCGTGACGCGGCCTATGAGCTGGCGACCTACTATTCAAGCCACTTCGGTGTCCCGCCAGTCCTTGCAAAAGAACAAGCTCGGAGGGCGGTGAATGCAATCATCTCCGGGGCCTACAACCTTTGTGAGCGGGGTTAGGAACATGGAGCGGATCGAGCCAACAATGGTCTTCACCCTCCCCCCGGAACTCCCGGATATTCCGGGCAGCAAGCTCATGGGAACGTTCAGAGCCCGGTTCGCCGTCAGGCCCAAGCGAGGGCAACGCGGTGCTGTTCTGCGCTCCATGCTCAGGAAAGGAGAGCTTTGCATCACCGATGAGGAAGTCGTACTCATCAAGTCGAGTCGCAGGCTGTTCCGACGTTCCACCGAAACGAAACGGGTCATCCCGCGCAGCCAGATCTTTGATGCCAAAACCATCAGAAAGTATGTCTATTTCGACATTCATGGCCCCGACGGCATCCAACACGTCTTCCTGATCGCATCCAGCCGCAACGCTGCACAACAAATCCTCGAATGGCTCCCCGGACACGCAACGCCTGCCCATGAGGCCGAGCAAATAGCCCTGTCCAGCTACTCCGAACGGATCCGGACACTGGCACCGATCACATGGGCCACCTACGGGCTGATCGCGATCAACGTGCTGGTTTACCTCGCGATGTGCGCGGGTGGTGTTGGTGTCATGGCGCAGAACTTGGCAATGACCGTCAAATGGGGCACGAACTTCGGCCCTGACACACTGACGGGGCAATGGTGGCGCCTGCTCACATCGGTGTTCGTCCATTTCGGCCTGATCCACCTGATGCTCAACATGTTCACGCTGTACCAGATCGGCCGGCTGGCCGAGCGCCTGTACGGAAGCGGCCGATTCCTGATGTTGTATCTGTTTGCCGGTGTCACCGGCAGCATTGCCAGTTTGCTATGGCATCCGATGATCAACAGTGCGGGGGCGTCGGGGGCGATTTTCGGGGTGTTCGGTGGACTGTTGGTGTTCGTACTGAAATACCGCCACGAGTTACCGAAGTCGATTGCCGTACAGCAACGCGTCTCCATACTGGTACTCATCGGGTACAACCTGCTCTACGGTTTTACCCACCCGGGCATCGACAACGGCGCCCATCTCGGCGGCTTGCTGGGCGGCGTGTTACTTGGCTTGACCCTGGCCAGCTCGCTCAACCCGACGGTTCGCACAAAAGTGGCGCTTGAAAGCACCTTGTTTTCCTGTGCACTGGTACTCGCCGTCCTGATCGCATCAGTTTACCCGTTGGCGCGCTCCAGCGAGACTGCCCGTGAAGAGATTCAATTCAGGGCACTGGTTCTCAGCCTCGGCCCGACCGAGCAAAAAACCATGAAAGAGATGGCCGCGCTCCTGCGCCAACCTACGGATACGCCAGGCAAAAGAGCGATGATAGCCATTGCCATCTCACGAGAGGTCGTCCCGCAATGGAACAAACTGTATACCGCCGTTGACAACGCCCGCCTACCCGCCAATTCGCCGCAAATCGTGGTCAAGTCAGCCATGCTGCGCTACTTCGACGACATGCGAAAAATGTGTCGCTTGAGCTCAATCATGATCGCGCGCGAGCCCACGCCGGATCCGGCATTGCTGGCCCAGGTCAAGACGCTCAAGAGTGACTCGATGGAACAGATCGCCGTGCTTCAGCGACTGGCCGCGGCCAACAAGCAAGGTGGGCGTCATTGAAAGCGGCCATCCCCGAGCCTGCTGATCACCAGCGGCACGCCCAACGCCGCAGGGAGGCCAATGAGCGTATCACGGGCCCGATGAAACCTTGAACAACCCGATCGGGTGAACACATTCACCGTCACCAGTCTGTCCATGATTGGCCGCCTCCAGGTTGCGGCCGGGGCAATCCCGGCCTATGTTCCAAGCGATACATTTATCTGCAACCAGCCGCCCCAGCCTGCTGTCCATCCAATACGAACGCCCCCGTAACGAGGTGACACATGCCGAACAACTCCCGCCCCGCCGTACTCGAACTGATCGGCAATACGCCGCTGGTGCGCGTCAGCCGCTTCGATACCGGTCCGTGCACGTTGTTCCTCAAACTTGAATCGCAGAACCCTGGCGGCTCGATCAAGGATCGTATCGGCCTGGCAATGATCGATGCGGCCGAGCGCGATGGGCGCCTGCGTCCCGGCGGCACCATCGTCGAAGCGACTGCCGGCAACACCGGTCTCGGCCTGGCCCTGGTCGGCCGGGCCAAGGGCTATCGGGTCGTGCTGGTGGTCCCCGACAAGATGTCCACCGAAAAGGTCCTGCACCTCAAGGCCATGGGCGCCGAGGTGCATATCACCCGCTCCGATGTCGGCAAGGGCCATCCCGAATACTACCAGGACGTCGCCGCGCGGCTGGCGCGGGATATTCCCGACGCGTTCTTCGCCGATCAATTCAACAACCCGGCCAACCCGCTGGCCCATGAAACCAGTACAGCGCCAGAGATCTGGGCACAAACCCAACACGACTTGGACGCCATCGTCGTCGGCGTCGGCTCGGCCGGCACCCTGACCGGGCTGACCCGTTTCTTCCAACGCGTACAACCGGACCTGGCCATGGTCCTGGCCGATCCCGTCGGCTCGGTAATGGCCGAATACAGCCGCAGCGGCACCATCGGCACCGCGGGTTCCTGGGCCGTGGAAGGCATCGGCGAAGACTTCGTCCCGTCGATTGCCGACCTGTCCAGCGTGCGCAAGGCCTATTCGATCAGCGACGAAGAAAGCTTCGACCATGCCCGCCAACTGCTGCGCGCCGAAGGCATTCTCGGCGGCTCCTCGACCGGCACCTTGCTGGCCGCGGCGCTGCGTTATTGCCGCGAGCAAACCGAACCCAAGCGCGTCGTCACTTTTGTCTGCGACACCGGCACCCGTTACCTGTCCAAGGTCTACAACGACCAGTGGATGAACGACCAGGGCTTGCTGAAGTACAAGCACTACGGCGATCTGCGCGACCTGATCGCGCGGCGCTTCGAGGATGGCCGGGTGATCAGCGTCGGTCCGGACGACACCCTGCTCACCGCCTTCCAGCGCATGCGCCTGGCGGACGTGTCGCAGCTACCGGTGCTGGTGGACGGCCAACAACTGGTGGGCGTGATCGACGAATCGGATATCCTGCTGGGTATGCATGACGACGCGACCCACTTCCGTCTGAGCGTGTCCAGCGTCATGACCAACAAACTGCAAACCCTGGCCCCCACCGCCAGCCTGGCTGAACTGCAGGCCGAGCTGGCTCGCGGGCTGGTGGCGATTATCGCCGACGCCTCGGGCTTCCATGGCCTGATTACCCGCGTCGACCTGCTCAATCACTTACGGAGATCCCTTGCATGAGTCAGCACGACAAGTCCGCCGCCCCCCGCGCCTTTGCTACCCGTGTCATTCATGCCGGGCAGTCGCCGGACCCGACCACCGGTGCGCTGATGCCGCCGATCTACGCCAACTCCACCTATCTGCAAGAGAGCCCCGGGGTGCACAAGGGCTTCGACTACGGTCGCTCGCACAACCCGACACGCTTTGCCCTGGAGCGCTGCGTGGCCGACCTTGAGGGCGGTACCCAGGCTTTCGCCTTTGCCTCCGGACTGGCGGCGATTTCCACCGTGCTCGAACTGCTCGACGCCGGCACCCATGTGGTCTCCGGCAATGACCTGTACGGCGGCACCTTCCGCCTGTTCGACAAGGTTCGCCAACGCAGCGCCGGGCATCGCTTCAGCTACGTCGACCTGACCGACCTCGGCGCCTTCGAAGCGGCGCTGCAGGACACTACGCGGATGGTCTGGGTCGAGACGCCGAGCAATCCCCTGCTGAGCCTCACCGACCTTGCCGCCATCGCCCGCATCTGTCGCGATCGCGGCATCATCTGCGTCGCCGACAACACCTTTGCCAGTCCGTGGATCCAGCGTCCGTTGGAGCTGGGCTTCGACATCGTGGTGCACTCCACGACCAAATACCTCAACGGCCACTCCGACGTGATCGGCGGCATCGCGGTGGTCGGGCAAAACGCCGAACTCGCCGAACGCCTGGGCTTCCTGCAAAACTCGGTGGGTGCCATTGCCGGGCCCTTTGACGCCTTCCTCACCCTGCGCGGCGTGAAGACCCTGTCGCTGCGCATGGAGCGCCATTGCAGCAACGCCCTGGACCTGGCGACCTGGCTGGAGCGTCAGCCACAGGTGGCGCGCGTCTACTACCCGGGCCTGCCGTCACACCCACAGCACGAACTGGCGCGTCGGCAGATGCGTGGCTTCGGCGGGATGATTTCGGTTGACCTGAAAAGCGACCTGGCCGGGGCCAAGCGCTTCCTCGAAAGCGTGGAGATCTTCGCCCTGGCCGAGAGCCTGGGCGGCGTGGAAAGCCTGATCGAACACCCGGCGATCATGACCCACGCCAGCATCCCTGCTGAAACCCGCGCGCAACTTGGCATCGGCGATGGGCTGGTGCGCTTGTCGGTCGGTGTCGAGGATGTCGAAGACCTGCGGGCGGATCTGGCGCAGGCATTGGCACGGATCTAAACCCCGCAGCGCAGGCCACCTTCAATGAAAGTTGGTGGCCTGCCGTCTTTATTTTAAACTGCGTTTTCCATCGGGCTGATTGAGTGGCCCAGCATCCCCTGTAATGCCAATCCCCATCACGCCCCCTCCGCAGTCGGCGCTAACAACATGATCGAAGTAACCGAAGTTTCCATTGCCCAGCTGCGTGCTGCGCTCGAATCCGGCCAGACCACGGCGGTTGAGCTGGTCCAGGCCTACCTCGCCAGGATCGACGCCTACGACGGCCCCGACACGCCTACCGCCCTCAACGCGGTAGTGGTTCGCAACCCCGATGCCCTCAAGGAAGCACAGGCCTCCGATGCTCGCCGGGCCAAGGGCGAAACACTGGGGCCACTCGATGGCATTCCCTATACAGCCAAGGACAGCTATCTGGTCAAGGGGCTTACCGCCGCTTCCGGCAGTCCGGCCTTCGCCAAGCTGATCGCCCATCGCGACGCGTTCACCATCGAACGGCTACGCGCCGGCGGTGCCATCTGCCTGGGCAAGACCAATATGCCGCCCATGGCCAACGGCGGCATGCAGCGCGGGGTCTACGGCCGGGCGGAAAGCCCGTACAACGCCGGCTACCTCACCGCGCCGTTCGCCTCGGGCTCATCCAATGGCGCCGGGACCGCAACCGCGGCCAGCTTCGCGGCCTTCGGCCTTGCGGAAGAAACCTGGTCGAGCGGACGTGGACCGGCTTCGAACAATGGCTTGTGTGCCTATACCCCTTCCCGGGGCGTGATCTCGGTGCGCGGCAACTGGCCGCTGACCCCGACCATGGATGTGGTCGTGCCCTATGCCAGGACCATGGCCGACCTGCTCGAAGTGCTCGACGTGGTGGTAGCGGAAGATCCCGATACCCGTGGCGATCTGTGGCGAATGCAACCCTGGGTACCGATTCCGAACGTGGCCTCGGTGCGTCCCGCGTCCTATGGCGCACTGGCCGCCGGCACCGATGCACTCGCCGGCAAACGCTTCGGTGTGCCGCGTATGTTCATCAATGCCGATCCCGAAGCGGGCACCAGCGAGGCCCCGGGGATCGGTGGTCCGACGGGGCAACGCATCAACACCCGGGCTTCCGTGATCTATCTCTGGGAAGCCGCGCGCAAGGCCCTCGAAGCGGCCGGTGCCGAGGTGGTGGAAGTCGACTTCCCGCTGGTCTCCAATTGCGAAGGTGATCGTCCCGGTACGCCGACGGTGTTCACCCGGGGCCTGGTGTCCAAGGAGTTCCTGCACCATGAGTTGTGGGATCTGTCGGCCTGGGCCTTCGATGACTTCCTGCGGGCCAACGGCGATCCCGCGTTGAACCGTCTGGTAGACGTGGACGGGCCGAAGATTTTCCCCCACGACCCCGGCACCCTGCCCAACCGCGAAGGCGACCTGGCCGCCGGCATGGACGAGTATGTGCGGATGGCCGAGCGTGGCATTACCCCTTGGAACGAGATCAGCACCCTGGCTGACGGACTGCGTGGGCTTGAACAGACCCGTCGTATCGATCTCGAGGAGTGGATGGATCGCCTGGGGCTCGATGCGGTGCTCTTCCCGACGGTGGCCGACGTCGGTCCGGCGGATGCCGATATCAATCCGCAGTCGGCGGATATCGCCTGGAGCAACGGCATCTGGGTCGCCAACGGCAACCTCGCCATCCGCCATCTGGGTGTGCCCACGGTCACTGTGCCGATGGGCGTCATGGCGGATATCGGCATGCCGGTCGGCCTGACCTTCGCTGGCCGGGCGTATGACGACTCAGCGCTGCTTCATCTCGCTTCGGCATTTGAATCGACCGGGACCAAGCGCTTGATCCCGCCTCGTACGCCGGCATTGGCGACAGGCAACCAGTAACCGGGGATGGGATTGGGGCCGTGCGGGCTCCAATCCCCTTTCAGCCCTGGAGGGCTTTTTCAGGTAATAACGCTGGTGTCCGGGAGGGCAATCCGGCAACCCGGTCGAATCCTGCGGCACGGGGTGACATCACAATATCGGCGAGCCAAATCGGCGAAATCGCGGCATCCAGTGATCCAAGATCTCAGCCGACGCCAGGATATGGTGCGCATGCCCGATCAACAGCCGGCGTGGCACAAAGCCGATATACCTTGAGTCCGCGCTGTCATCACGGTTATCCCCCAACATGAAGTAATGGTCGGCAGGCACCACAACAGGACCGAAATTCCGTAAGGCGCGTACCGTCGGCATAAACTGAACGGAGCGCTGACTCTTGTCCGCGAGCTCAGTCAACTTGATACCCGGGACTGACTGGCCAGAGGCGATAGGTTCGATGATGTCCTGCGCATTCAGGTAGGTTGCAGGGGTACCGTTGACCCACAGCACCTCATCCCTCATTTCCAGCGTGTCGCCAGGAATACCCACGATCCGCTTGATCAGGCGGATGCCATCCTTGGGTGAGGTGAAGGTCACGACATCGCCCCGGCGAGGATTATCAACCTTGACCAGGGAGATATCAGTGAGAGGCAACTTGAGGTCGTAAGCCACCCGATTCACCAGCACCACATCCCCCTCAACCAAGGTCGGGCGCATGGATCCGGAGGGGATGGGATTCCAATCGGCCAAGGATGTGCGGAAAACGCCAAAGCACAGCCAGAAAATAATGACGTAACGGTACCGGCTCAACCAACGTCGCATACATCCTCGCAATACAGAAAGGGCTGCAGAGAACGCTCCTGGCATCCGCCAAGCAACCCAGGGTCATTTTTTGCCTACGTTTACTACAGCGCAAACAGCTTACATGAACCGCGCAGCGACTGGCGATGCCGGTCTCGGAGTGTGTTGTTCGACCGGGACGGAGGGTTCAGCTTTTCCCCAACAACGCCAACAATCGCTCGACATCCCCCCGCCCCCGCTTGGCCCGCGGCACAAACGCACAATACCCATGCCCAAGCTTCAACGAAACAGCGGAAAGCGCGATCAAGCGCCCTGCCTCCAACTCTCGCTGGGCAATCGCCTTCTGCCCCAATGCGATGCCCATGCCCAACCTGGCCAGCGTCACCGACAAACTCGATAACCCCGAGCGCCGACCATGGGCAGGGTCCGGCGGATTGTCCAACCGCTCGGAGGCGAACCAGTCGCTCCACGTAGGGTGCGACGCATAATTGGCCCCCCACTGCGTATGAATAAACAGGCTCTGGTGAACAGGCGCGAGGTCGAAGTCCTTGTTCCCATGTCGGTACCACAACTCCGGCGCGCACACCGGCAGCACTTCGTCATGGAACAAGGGAATGGCCTCACACGCAGGATAGTGATAGTCCCCGTAACTGACCCGCAGGTCCACGTCATGTCGGGCGAGGTCAACGGGGTCGTCCTCCACACGGACATCCACCGACAGTTGCGGGTAGAACTCCACAAGTTCCATGAGCTTGGGCGCCAGCCAACATTCCGCCAGGGAAAACGGCACGCTGACAATCAGCCGGGTGCGAATCTCGCCTTCCAGGGTGCGCAGGGTCATCGCGGCAATTTCGTTCAACGCCCGCGAGGTTTGCGGGTACATCGCCAAGCCTGCATCGGTCAGGGCCAGGCGATTACCGTTGCGGACGAACAGCTTCTTGCCGAAGAAGTCTTCCAGATGACGGATTTGCTGGCTGACGGCCGCGGATGACACCCCCAGCTCAGCCCCCGCCAACACGAAACTGCCCAGGCGCGCGGCGACCTCGAATGTACGCACGGCATTGAGCGGTGGTAAGCGTTGCATAAGCGCTCTTCCCCTAAGTTTTACTAGGGGGAGCCTAACAATTTGTGCCGTTGTTGCGAAGTTTTTCGTGGGGTAAGTTGAGGCCATCTACAACGAGAGGGTCATCATGAACAACGTCATGGATCTTGAGCGCTTTCCACTCGACCGCGAAGGCAGCGATGGGTGGAATGAACTGGTCGATAGGTGCCGTACCGAATTGAAGCGCAACGGCATGTTCAACCTGGAAGGCTTCATCATGGCCGACGCGGTGCGTCAGGCGGCTGAGCACATTCGGCCAACCATGAGCCGTGAATCCCATACCCACAGCCGCACCCACAATATTTACTTCAAACCGACAATCGAGGGTTTGCCGGCGGATCACCCGGCGCTGCGCCGGGTCGAGACGGTCAGCCATACCCTGTGCGCCGATCAACTCAAGGGCAGCCTGGTGAACGAGGTGTACGAGTACCCGCCATTGCTGGCCTTTCTGGCCGCGGTCATGGAGAAGCCACAATTGCACCTTATGGCCGACCCCTTGGCCCGCGTCAATGTGATGAGCTATCGCCACGGCGAGACCTTGAACTGGCACTTCGATCGCGCTGAATTCACCACCACGCTGATGCTCCAAGCGCCCGACGAGGGCGGTGAGTTCCAGTACAGCAGCGACTTGCGTAGCGCCGATGATCCCAACTATGCCGGCGTCGCCGAGTTGCTCGAAGGGCGTGATCCGCAGGTGCAGACACTCAGGTTGCGCGCGGGCACGCTGAATGTGTTTCGCGGTAAAAACACCGCCCATCGCGTCACCCCCGTGCGCGGTGCCCGGGAACGCATGGTGGCGGTGTTCTCCTACTACGAAAAACCCGGCGTGCTGTTCAGCGCCGAGGAACAGCTGGGCTTCTATGGCCGAACGGCCTGATCCATCCGTACCACTCAAACAAGAAGATCACCCGTCACTGCTTGCCCCTGCCGAACCTTTTCGAACTCTTTGGGGAAACACATGCACGCCATCACTCGCTCCACCCGCACCCTTTTTACCTGCTGCGCCCTGAGCGGCGTGCTGTTCACCGGTATGGCCACGGCCAAGGATTGGACCACCGTCCGGGTGGCCACCGAGGGGGCTTATGAACCTTGGAACAGCACCCTGCCGAACGGCGAGATTTCCGGTTTCGAACCTGAGTTGCTGAAGGACCTGTGCGCGAGAATCCAGCTTGAGTGCAAGCTCCAGGCCCAGGACTGGGACGGCATGATCGCCGGGATGAATGCCGGCAAGTTCGACATGCTGATGGACGCCATCGTTATCACGCCAGAGCGCCAGGCCATCGTCGATTTCTCGCGGCCCTATGCGGCCACACAAGGTGTGTTCGTCAGTGCCACGCCGGCGATGATCGCAACCGCGCCAAGCACGCAGACGGTAAAACTCAGCGGTGACCCCATCCAGGATCAGGCCGCCATCGAGAAACTCAAGGCACTGGTCAAAGGCAAGACCATCGGCATCCAGTCGGGAACGGCCTACACGGACTTCGTGGAGAAAAACTTCAAAGGCGTGGCGACCATCAGGACCTACAAGAAGTCCGGTGAGCACATGATGGACCTGAACGCCGGCCGCATTGATTTTGCCTTTGACGACGTGACGTTCTTTTCCTCCGCGCTGCAAAATCCCGAGAACCAGGCGGTGCAGATGGTCGGCCCGAAGATTGGCGGACCGATCTGGGGCCCGGGTGAGGCGCTGGCGTTCAGAAAGTCCGATGCGGACTTGAAGGCCCGGTTCAACCAGGCTTTGAGCGCAGCCTTGGCGGACGGGACAGTCAAGAAACTCTCGGAAAAATGGTTCAAGGCCGATATAGCGCCTTGACACCCTTATAAGGGGGCGGCATCTACTGCGAGCCTTATCAGCAGCCATAGATGCCCTAACGCTCATAATTCATTTGAAATGCTGGCTATTTGCCGGTATTTCTATGCGCCTTTTTTAAGAGCAAAGAAGCTGAATTTCTTGAACCGGGCTGAAAGTAAAATCGGGCAGACTCCGTCGAGGAACCGGAACGGGTTTGCCATGGGCCACTTCTGCGTCTGGCTGGTGTTCGGCACTGTTTTCTATCTGGGCCACGAGTTGGACCGGATCTTTGGGCTTTATCTTCTCCTGGTCCCCCTGCTCGTTATCCCTGCCCTGATCGCCTCGTGTGCTTTTGTCATAGGCCTTGTGGCCAATCTATGGGCCCGTCGATGGCGAAGGTTGATGTCTGTTGTCGCGGCACCCGCCGTGACGATCGGGCTACTGGCGGCATCGACCCATTATCAAATAAGCCCCGAATGGATTCATTTTCAGCTGACCCGCAGTCATTACACGGAACTGGTGCGCAACCTGCCCGGACCGTCTCCCAAGTATCAGGAATGGGACTGGGGTGAAACCGGTGGAGCCGGCAGCGCAAATATCTTCCACAGTCTTGTCTACGATGAAACGGACAACCCACTTAATCGGCCCGAACAATCGGGACACAATGAAGCGATCTCTTCAGCGCGACCGTGTGGGGATCATTTCTTTTTAGTCACTGATACTTTTCAGTGAATGGTAAAAAACCTTTCTTAAGGCACGGGACCGAGCTTCCTGCCGATTCGCGGGATGTAAGACGAATAGGCTTCGGCCACCAGGGCTGTTATCTGCTCGACGTCATCTTGAGTGGCCTTGCGAATACTCGTCTGTACATCCATTGCATGACCACTCGGAGATAGGTGATGGGGAGCGGAAACTGGCCGGCGTCAATTCCCGGCTGAAGCCGCCTTCGATCATCGCGCTAGAAAAGGCTCGATCAGCGTCGCGAACCACTCGATAAACATGCCGAGCCGGCGCGAGCGCTGTCGCCGATCAGGATATAACACCGAAACCGTCATGGGTGCCGCACGGTACGCGGACATGACTTCAACCAGAACCTCGGCCTCCAGCAGATGCCGGACATCGAACAACGGTACCTGGATCAGTCCCAGCCCGGCACAGCAGCTGGCGATATAGTTTTCAGCGTTGTTCACTACGACCTGGCTGGGCAGTGCCCGGGACTGTTCGACACCCTCGAGGACGTATTCCCAAGGTAACTCCTGGCCACCAATGGTGGGCGCGTAGCCGATACACAGATGACCGTCCTCCAGATCATCAGGATGCTCCGGCACACCCCATTCGGCCAGATACCCCGGGCTCGCGCAGTTGACCAGTAGCACCTGCCCCAAGGGTTTTACCACCAGGCTGCTGCTCTCTGGCGTGCCGAAACGGATCACGCAATCGACCCCCTCCTCTATCGGATTGATGGCCCGATCAGTGGAGCCCAAACAGAGTTGAAGTCCTGGGTAGCGACGCAGCAAGTCGGGCAATGCCGGGATGATCAGGCGCCGGGCGATGCGACTGGGCGCATCGACACTCAGCCGCCCCAAGACGTGCTGCTGATGGGTCTGGAACAGTTGGTCGATATCATCGATATCCAGCAGCACCCGCCGTGCACGCTCCAGCAACTGGCTGCCGTCGGCGGTCAGGCTGACCTTGCGCGTGGTGCGATGCAGCAGGCGCGTGCCGACATCCGCCTCCAGCTTCTGCACAGCCGCGGACACCGTCGCCCGTGGCAGTTTCAACACCCGCGCGGCCTGGATGAAACTGCCCAGCTCGGCCACCTGAAGAAAGACCCGGTACTGCTCAATTCTGTCCATAGGCCGTCAATGCTTGAGGGGTGCGTGGGCGTGCCGGGCTCGATAGCGCCTGACCACGCGTCCTTCGATGACACACACCACCAGCATCACCGCCGTGGTCAGCCAGCTCATCATCAGCAGGTCCGTGGTATAGGCGACGGGCACCAGCGCCAGCAGCAACAGCAGCCCGGCGAGATGGGATTTGGGCACCACCCGATACACCACACGCTTGTACAGAATGCTGCCGAACAGGTAGATCATCGGACCGGCCACAAGGGTAATGGCCTCGACCGTCGACAGTTGCCCGTCGGGATGCAGCATCACCAGATCGTTACCCACGGCCGTGGTGATGATCCCCGCCACCAGAATGGCGTGGATATAGTGAAAGTAGGCACCGATACGGCCAGGATCGTCGGCGCTGGTGATGCGCTGCGTGGCGTCCTTGCCGGCGGTCCCGAAGTACAACCACCACATCGCCAGGGTACCGAGGAACGTCGCTCCCAGGCCCAGCAGGATGGGCATGTCCCAATGCCCGGTTTCGCCCAGGACCGCGCCGCTGGCCAGCAGGGTTTCGCCCAGGGCGACAATCACGAACAACTGGCAGCGCTCGGCCAGATGGCCGCCTTCGATGGTCCAGTCACTCGTACGCGAACGTCCCAGGCCGGGGAAGGCGAAACCGAACATGGGCGAGATGTACTCGCACAACACGGCGATCAACCAGAGGCCAATGCGCAGCGGCCCGTCCACACAGGCACCGGCCACCCAGAACACTGCGGCCACCACCACCCAGCCGAGCATGCGTCTGAAATTGGGCGCCAGGGGATGCTCACGGGGCAGTTGCAACACGATAAAGCCCGTGCGCCCGACCTGGATCGAGACATAGGCCAGGGCAAAAACCAGTCCGCGCCCGGCAAAAGCCTCGGGGATGCTGGCGGCCATCAGCAGGGCCGGGATCATCAGGGCAAAGATCAGCCCCCGTATCAACGGCGTCTCGGGATCGAACCAGTTGGTGACCCAGCCGGTGTACTGCCAGCCCAGCCACACGGCGAACCACAGGACCAGGGTCTCCATCACCCCGACCCCGGTCAGGTGATTGAGCAGGCCGTGACTGAGTTGCGTCACGGCGAACACATACACCAGATCGAACATGAGTTCTTCGAAGGTCACCCGCGCATGATGGCCGTCGCGATGGCGAAGCAAAGGATGAGGCGCGTGCCGGTTTACGCTCATGTCCAACCCCGTGGCCTGGTAGTGTCGGGAAAAAGTGTCAACGCGCCATGCCGGGGTTGCAATGTTTTTTATCGGCTCACTTGGTGGTGTAGCCGCCGTTGATCAGGATCGTCTGGCCGGTGACCCACCAGCCGTCGCTGACCAGATGGCGAATAAACGGCACCACATCCGCGATATCCGTCAGCCCGGTATGGGAGAACGGCGACAGAGCCGCTGCGGTTTTATGGTAGTTGACCGCGTCCTGGCCTTCAGCCGGGTAAAAGAACGGGGTGTCCATCGGGCCCGGGCCTACCGCCGTCACCGAGATACCGCGTGCGCCCAACTCCTTCGCCGCGGCCCGGGTGAAGTGCTCGACGGGGGCCTTGCCACCGGCATAAGCCGCATAGAAAGGCGTGAACGCCCCCAGCAACGAGGTGACGATGGAGCAGATCTTGCCGTTGTCGTTGAGCTGTTTGCCCGCTTCCTTGATAAAGAAGAATGCGGACTTGGCATTGACCGCCATCATCTCGTCGTACTCGGCCTCACTGATATCGGACATCGGTTTTTTCAAGACTTTGCCGACGGTGTTGATCGCAATGTCCGGCCGCCCCACTGCCGCCACCGCATCCTTGAAGAGTTTTTCCACCGCACCGGCCGTGGTCAGATCGGCCTGCAATGCCACGGCCTCGGCGCCCAAGGCCTTGATCGCCGCCACAGTGGCCTCGGCGTCCGGCTGGCTGGCGGCGCTGTTGTAATGCACCACCACAGCCTTCGCACCTTGTTGCGCCAGGTCCCGAGCGATAAGCCCCCCCAGATTCTTGGCACCACCGGCGACAAGCACCACTTTACCTTTGATGGAATGGTCTGGCATGGCGTAGCTCCTGGCTGATGAAAGTACGCCACAGTCTAGAGAGGCATTGCGCAAAGATAAGCCAGTGAAGGCTGGATGAACTGTCCAGGTATTACGACCAATCGTCAGTGGCGAGCGGAGAAAGTCTCAGAAAGATCCCCGCACCTGAAAAAGCCATGACTCATCATCCACTTCTATCGACCGTTATCACAAACACCTATTTTCCATAAAACCCGGCAATTTCTCGTCGGATTGCCCTACAAACCGCTCTATCTCAAGCCATTCAGCCTATAGCATCAAAACTGAAACATTGGTAATTTGCGCCGCACGTGATTACCCCCAGAGTTCTAATAATGAAAAAAGTCATACTCAAGACCACACTTAGCCTTGCCGTTACCCTCGCCTCCAGCCCACTTTTCGCCAGTGGTATTGCCATCAACGAACAAAGCATCAGCGGGATGGGCACCGGTTATGCCGGTCGTTCTTCTTCCGCCGAAGATGCCAGCACCCTTTACGGTAACCCGGCCGGCATGTCGCTGCTCAAGCGCGACCAAGTCACTGCCGGTGTCGCGGTGCTGGATGCCAAGACCGATATCAAGAACACCAGCGGCGGTCGCCCGGGCGGCACCAACGACGGTGATATGGTCCCGTTCACGTCCGTACCCAATGCCTTCTTCGTCAAACAGCTGGGTAACGGCTGGGCAGTGGGTCTGGGGGCCTACGCGCCTTTCGGCCTGATCACCGATTATGAAAGCGGCTTTGCCGGCAGCAACTACGGCCAGAAGAGCCAGGTCAAGGTTGTGACCCTGCAACCGACGGTCAGCTACGCCATCAACGACGTGGTTTCCATCGGTTTCGGTCCGACCTTCAACCGTATCAACGGCGAGCTGAGCTCCACACTGCCGATCGGTAACGGCTTTGTCGACGTCAAGGGCGACGACACAGCGGTGGGCTACAACGTCGGCGTGATTGTCCAACCGACCGACACCACCCGCCTGGGCCTGACCTACCATTCCAAGGTCAGCTACTCGCTGGACGGCCACACCAGCGTCACCGGCCTCACGCCCTTTATTCCCAACGCCCGCTACAAGACCTCCCTGGATATCACCACGCCAGAGAACGTGGACTTCTCGATCACCCAGAAACTGGATGATCAGTGGACCGTCTATGGCGGTGCCACCTGGACCCGCTGGAGCCGCCTGCAAGACATCACCATCAACAACCAGGGTGTGACCGGCCCGCTCGCCGGCCAGCTCACCACCAGCACCGAACCGCAGAACTGGCATGACACCTGGGCCTCGGCCATTGGCGTGTCCTACCGGGTCAACAAGGAATGGGTCCTGCGCAGCGGCCTGTCGGTCGACCAGGCACCGACCAACAACACCGACCGTTCCGTGCGCATCCCAACGGGTGATCGCCGTGTTGTCAGCGTCGGTGCCGGCTACAGCCCAACCGACGACCTGACCATCGACCTCGCCGTCTCCTACCTCAAGGAAGAAGACGTCAACATCAACCTGAACAACCCGCAGAAAGGCTCCTACAGCGCCCAGTACCAAAACAGCGCATGGGGCTACGGCCTGGGCTTTACCTACAAGTTCTGATTCACGGCGAGCTTGAAGCGCTCGATTGTTGGCTAGAAGAACCTGCCGGGTCTGATGCAGGTTGATGAGAGCCCCCCACACCCTGCGAAGGTCAGCTTTCGCGGGGTGTTTTGTTTTCTCAAGCCGATCAAGGAGCTGATACCATTGATGCATTGACAAGCCGAGTAGGAAAATATGAATCGTCAAAAAAAGCTGAAGCAGTTATTCAAGGCCAACGCCAAAAAGGCCAGTGCCAAACTGGCACCCAAGAGCAAAAACACGTACATCAGTAAAGCTGACCGATTGAAACTGGCGGCTGAAGCCGGTCAGGACCCCATCATCTCCCCTGAAAGCTGATCGATAACGGGCATCACGGCATGCTCGGCAATCGCTCCAATCTGTCATCGACTAAAATCCACGGACCATTCCCCAATCGTGGAGACTCAAGATGACCGGCAAAAACACGATTTGTCTCTGGTACGACGGCACCGCCCTGGAGGCCGCGACGTTTTATGCCGAGACCTTCCCGGACAGCGCGGTGAGCGCCGTCCACCGTGCACCTGGCGACTATCCTTCGGGCAAACAGGGCGATGTCCTGACGGTCGAATTCAGCGTCATGGGCATCCCTTGTCTCGGGCTGAACGGCGGGCCGGTGTTCAAGCATAGCGAGGCGTTTTCGTTCCAGGTGGCGACCGACAATCAAGCCGAAACCGACCGCTTGTGGAACGCGATTGTCGGCAACGGCGGCGAGGAAAGCGCCTGCGGCTGGTGCAAGGACAAGTGGGGGCTGTCATGGCAGATCACCCCACGTGTATTGACGACGGCGATCTCCAGCCCTGATCGAGCGGCGGCCAAGCGGGCGTTCGAGGCCATGATGGGCATGAGAAAGATCGATATCGCGGTGATCGAGGCGGCGCTGAAGGGTTAAGCCGTACGGCTCGGGGCCGGGTGTTTGGATAGATTGGCAATCCGACTATGCTGAACGCTCCTGCCCCATCTGGAGCCCCTCATGACCGTCCGCCGTATCGTCGCCAACCTGACCAGCCAGCACCCCGCCGAAGCCGCAACCTTTTATAGCGAGCTGTTTGATATCGCCCCGGTGATGGACCACGGCTGGATCGTCACCCTGGCCTCCGACAGCCAGGCCCTCGCACAGCTGAGCATTGCCAGCGAAGGGGGTTCCGGCGCGCCGGTTCCGCAACTGTCCATCGAAGTGGACAACCTCGACGAGGTCTTCGAGCGGGCGCAACGTGCAGGTTATGAGATCCCCTACCCGCTGACCGTCGAACCTTGGGGCGTTCGACGCTTCTTCGTGCGTGATCCGCTGGGTACGTTGATCAATGTGTTGCAACACAGTGGCTGAACTTCATAGCATCCGGCGCAGCACCGGGTTGCCTCGGAACTGATGCCGCACCACTGCGGCCAGGTGCAATGCCAGCAGCGCGACCAGCATCGTGCAGAGCAGATGATGCAGTTGCTGAACCTCTGCCAGGGCTGGCACCGAGTGAAGCAACTGCGGCAATGGCATGATCCCAAGCAACAGCACGGGATGGTTCATCATCACCACACCGGTCAGCAGTACGCCACTTACGCAGAAATAGATCAGGGTGTGGGTCAGCTTGGCGATGCTTTTCTGCAGGTCTCGGGGGCCTGTCGGCTGTTCGGACGAGGCGCTCAGGTATAACCACAGGCGCCAGGCAAAGAGCGGAATAAACACCGTGGTTATTTGGGGATTGATGCTTTCCACCCACTGGCGAACGGGGTGATGCACGGGAAGCAAGGTCACACCAAAGCCGCTCAACGTAGCCCAGAGGATGACCAGCGCGGAGATCCAATGCAGGTAGATACGGGTGGTCGTATAGGGCTTGGGGGGTGATTGCAAGACGGGTTGGTCCATAAAATCGTGCGGCGCCCATTAGTCAGAAGGATTTGCATTTCTATTTGCAGTTCCACGGTACTATCCCGCTATGCACACTGCAAGGGTTTGGGCGCCCTACCCCCCGTGTTTGCGGGGTTTGGATGCTCTGCGTCAATGAAATCCCTTCGCCACAATCGGTAATACTCCCGGGCTTGTCGCTGTGAAGGCTGGGCACTAGCCTTTGAATGTCGCTGCTCATTCAGCGACCGGGCCTGGAAACCCGGCAAGAAATCAGGCGCTCGACGCCTCCATGGATTACGATTGCAGGCGTTTTTTTGTGCCCGCTTATCTGTGTCATGGCGGCTGTGCGCGGGAGACCTTCGGGTCTGCCGGGGTCCTGATTTCCCGGTTTCCAGCCTGCGTACAGCTGCCACCCTTCGCCTGGAGACTGTCAGTACCGATGCAAAACTGACCCACCGAAACAACCAGCTTATTGCTCCTGTCTGACGAACCTAAGACACGCAAAACCCGTCTTGATGTGCAGCTGTTGAACGGGTTCGACGCTCTCCTGAGTCCCGATTTTTTTAATAACGCCAAGCCCGCAGTAATGTTGGTCTCTGGTAAAGATGGGCAGGATGCCCGTTCTGGACTCACTCCAGAAGCCCGACTTCAGGATGTAAGTAGCCCCTTCCTGAGGCGTGAAGGAAAAAGGGATTTGACACACGCTATCCGCGAGTACTCGTCGGTACGTCAATACCAGCTCTTTGCCCACGGCTACCGGCGCTTCGATAAGACCGTCAGTGTTTGGCAATGGCGTGAAGCCCGCGTAACAACCTGATTCGTTGAAGGTCATGGCGTCCAGGGTGGTGCCATGTTCGTATGCAAGACGAACCGTCGCTGAAGGTTCGTCCGGCCGGGGGAAGAGATACTGCTGACCCTGAAGTAGTGAAGTACAACCGCTGAGCGCAACCGTTCCAGCTAACAGCGCATACCAGAAAAACTTGTTGTTCCCGTCCATCAACCGCTCCCTGATACCTTTTGAGCAAGCTTGCTCGTGATAGACGCCAACCAAGCTCAACGCACAGGATAGGCGACCATCTCCAACGGTTTGGACTTGGATTCGACCGTATAACGACCTATCTTCACCGAGGCCGAATCGCCGTTGGCCGGCCAGATGGCGTCGGCCTCTGTCTGAACCTCTTGCGTCGACAATTCTGGCGCGAGGGTTCGCAGCAACGCATAGGTCATGCAACGCATCAGCCGGAGCTGCTCCTTGGGTTGCATGAATTGCTCCCCTGTCGTCCATTGTGCTTTTACAACCCTTCCGTCTTCGTCCTTGGAAAACTTCATATCAACAGCGCCGTCCTGCACAAACATGGATTGCTGTGTCTGAGTGCCCGGTATCGAGTACGTCCCGGCACGAACATCCCTGCACGTGAAGTCCTCTTTAGCCCGCTCCTCCATGGCCTGTGACATTTCCCGAGGCGTTAATTCGAAAGACGGTGGCCTGACAAAGCCGCAGGTATAGACAAATTCGACCTTGTCGGGCCAACCCAGCCCGGCGTCATGCACCCGGTGAACGACCGCATCAAGGTAGCGCGGAGGATTGATGGAGCTGCACGTCAGTATCGCCCGGACCGTCTTGGTGACGGTGCCGTTGTGGTCGCTACTGACGGTGTAAGAGAAACTCGCCTGTTCGCCGAAGTCCTTTTTCAAGCCTTGGAGAATCTGCTTGTTTTGCTCGTCTGTGAGCATCGATGCCTGTGCCAGACGGAGACCATGGTAGAACCTTCCAAGCCTCGACCAATCGACATTGAGCCAGAGAGCAGCAGCCGACAACAGCAAAAGGATAATCAGTAAGGTACGCGTCCTGCGAGCCATAACGGGAAACTCTGAAGAGGTACGGCCTGTATTGGCCAATGGGTTTCGGGTGTGAACGGGGGTCCATAGCAGGGGCCGCATGCTACTAATTAGCCACTGCCGTATTCAAGGCAATTCTACTGATTGTGCTGGTCTGGATAGTGCAGCAATCCGACCTATGTTGAACGCCTATGCACCGCCTTGAGTCCGTCATGACCATCTTTCGTATAGTCGCCCACTTGCCCCCCCCCCGCCGAGGTCGCAGTCCTTCAAAATGCCTCCTCGCCACAATCGGTAATAATCCTGACCTTGTCGCGGTAGAGACCGAACACTAGTCTTCGGTAGTCGCCGCCTATTCGGCGACCGGGCTTGGAAACCCGAAGACATAGCGCACAGGCGCCCATCGGTTACAATTGCGGGCGTTTTTTCGTCCGCTTTTTTCAATGGCGGCTGTGCGCGGGAGGATTTCGGTCCTGCCGGGTCCTATGTCCCCGGTTTCCAACCTGCGTACAGCTGCCACCCCCTCGCTTGGAACGAACGTGGCTGCTCTCACTTAGACGTAGGAGCTTTACACATGCACGTACTCGCTTCGCTCGACCTTCATACATCGGACACCTGCGTAATTGCTGGAGGTGTCCAATGAGCGACCTTCCCCCCATTAAGACCCTCGGCGTCATTACCTTTGCCTCCTGCGGCGCAGGTAATCAGGAATTGTTCCGAGTCAATCCCGATATCCCGATCAAGGACGCCATGGAGCACGCCTCCAACCTGTTTTACTGTGCCAAACACTTGGCCTTGGATGCGGCCATGGAGAAAGATGGGGAGCGTTATGCCTGGGCGTCTCACTACCTTTGCGAAATGGGCAAGGCGGTAGTCGATGATCTAAACCAGAGGATATTGTCTGGTCAAAAGGCCTAGACTATGTAGCTACGGGCTGGCAGCAATTGCCGGCCCGCACAAAACGGTTGTTGGTGCAACCTCGCTCTAGGCGTCAAGTTGAATATGGAGCTGATTTCTGCAGTTTGGCATCAAACTGCTGCACCCTATCTTTCAGACGATAGCCATAGCGCGTGAATACCGGCTCTGGGTCATCGGGCTGACAGGCTCAATTCTCCTGAATTGTTCTATGATTTCCCATGCGGCCTGACTGACTGCACAACGATACACACGAGAATAATACACCGGAGAAAATTATGAGCACTTCGCTGTTCAGTAACACTCCGTCGATTACGGTGTTCGACAACCGCGGTCTGACCGTACGGAACATCTCGTACCACCGCCATCCCGACACCCCTGCGGTGACGGATGAACGCATTACCCGCCATCGCTACGATGCGCGTGGCTTTCTCACGCAAAGTGCCGACCCGCGCCTGTACGCCGCCGGTCTGGCGAACTTCAGCTGGCTCACGGACCTGGCCGGCAACGTGCTGCGCACGCAGAGCGTTGACGCCGGTACCACCATTATCCTGAACGACGCCGCCGGACGGCCGTTTATTACGGTCAGCAACATCCGCACCGCCGGTGATAGCACGGAAGACCACAGTCAAGCCGTCACCCGCACCTTTGAGTATGAGGGAGATGATATGCCAGGACGCCCGCTGTCTGTAGCCGAGGCAATGACAAACGGGATTACCCGTATTACGGAACGCTTCGTCTATGCCGGTAACTCGGACGCCGAGCAGGCCCTTAATCTGGCAGGGCAGTGTGTCAGTCACTACGACACATCCGGACTGATACAGACGGACAGTATTGCCCTGACCGGCATCCCACTCTCCATCACCCGCCACCTGCTGAAGGATGCCGATAACCCGGATACCGTGACCGACTGGCAGGGTGAGGATGCATCAGCCTGGAATGACCTGCTCGATGAAGAGGCATATATCACCCTGACCACCGCAGACGCCACCGGAGCGGTGCTGACCACCACTGATGCGCAAGGCAACGTGCAGCGGGCGGCATACGACGTGACGGGCATGCTCTGCCGAAGCTGGCTGACGTTGAAAGAGGGTACAGAGCAGGCCATCGTGACGTCGCTGACATACTCAGCCGCCGGGCAGAAGCTGCGCGAAGTGCACGGTAACGGGGTGATGACAACGTATACGTATGAGCCTGAAACACAGCGACTCACCGGTATAAAAACGGAACGCCCATCCGGGCACGCGGCCGGGGAAAAAGTGCTGCAGGACCTGAGCTATAACTATGACCCAGTGGGCAACGTGCTGAGGATGAGGAATGATGCGCAAGCCACCCGGTTCTGGCGTAACCAAAAAGTAGTGCCGGAGAGCACGTATGTCTATGACAGCCTGTACCAGTTGGTCTGCGCCACCGGGCGCGAGATGGCAAATGCCGCTCAGCAGGGTAGCAGCTTCCCCCCCGTCACCGTTCCCCTTCCCGCAGACAGCTCCGCATACACAAACTACACTCGCGCTTACACTTATGACGCAGCTGGCAACCTGGTGCAGATACGCCATAGCGCGCCGGCGACTAGTCATAATTACACTACAGACCTAACAATCAGCGACCGCAGCAACCGGGGCGTGCTGAGCACACTGACCACAAATCCCTCAGACGTGGATACGCTGTTCATGGCGGGTGGGCAGCAGAAGCAACTGCAGCCGGGTCAACAGCTCAGTTGGACCCCGCGTAACGAACTGCTGAAGGTGACACCGGTGGTACGTGACGGCGACACAGACGACCGAGAAAGATACCGCTATAACGGCGACAGCCAGCGTATTCTTAAAGTCAGCGTGCATAAGACAGGCAGCAGTACGCGGACGCAGCGGGTGGTGTACCTGCCGGGGCTGGAGCTACGTACCACATCAGCTGGCGAAACGGAAAAAGGGAACCTCCAGGTTATCTGCGTGGGCGAGGCCGGTCACGCACAGGTACGGGTGCATCACTGGGAGAGCGGAAAGCCGGACGAAATCAGCAATGACCAGGTACGCTGGAGTTATGACAATCTCACCGGCAGTAGCGGGGTTGAGCTGGATGCTGTCGGAAATGTCATCAGCATGGAGGAATACTACCCCTACGGGGGCACGGCGGTGTGGACGGCCCGCAGTGCTGTGGAAGCGGATTACAAAACGGTGCGTTACTCGGGCAAGGAGCTTGATGCTACGGGGCTGTATTATTACGGTTATCGTTATTACCAGCCGTGGGCAGGACGCTGGCTGAGCGCGGACCCTGCCGAGACGGTGGATGGGCTGAACCTCTATCGCATGTGCAGGAACAGTCCTGTAACGTTTTGTGATATTGACGGCCGTCTACCTACTCATCCTGCATCGACGGAGCGCGCTGATATACTAAAGGCATGGGATTTTTCTCATTTGAGTATGCCAGAAAGCTCTGAACCTGAGCATTACAAATTTATTGTTCATATGGCACCTGTTGAGCATCTTATTAACCGCGAAGGGATCTTTTCGAACAATGCCAACGAAGAAATAAAAAGCTGGGATGCTATTTCGGCAAGTTTAATAACTGAAAATAAAAATTTTACGTATCGTGCTTTTGGCGCAATACTTGACGTACCTTATCAGAATATTCTTGCTGCTCACTCTGAAGATCTCATGATTGAACTTAATACTGGGAAAACTGATAGGACTGAAAACCTTACGAGAGTGTTCGACAAGACACAAGAAAGATCCTCCTTAGAAAAGTCGTTATCATATGTACGGAATGGCATGCTGGCTCGGGAAATACAAAATTACCAACGGAGGTTGTCTAAACCTGAAGAAATCCTCCAAAATACTTATAACGCTAGAAATGAAATAGTCGTTGCTACTCGCCCCTTTGTTAATATTACAGAAGGATTGCCAGCCACAGGAGAAGTGAAAATAAAAGGATATTTACTTATGACAGGCCAACACAATTCTTTTGCAATTAAATATCCGCCAAAAGATAGCGTTGAGCTAACCAGCCAAGATAACATCTTGCTGGAAAATACTTATGCCCATAGCATAGCACGAGATGCAGGGGTACCGTTTTACAGGCTAAATGGTCGCCCTGATATTTATGACTATATGAATTCAACTTCAATTAACATGTTGCGCCGTAATAATACATAGTTTCTGCAGCCAGGCGACACGCTGATTATCACTCGCGCCGATCGCCTGGCTGGCCACCCTGCGCATCCGGCGGTAACCTTCAGATTACCGCCCTCCTCCTGCGTTTCATCCACCGAGCAACACACCAGCACGTCAGGCATTGCTCATCCCCAAACAAAAAAGCCCCACAACCGAACCCGGTGCGGGGCAAAAAAATGGGTCGGTTGCGGCCAACCAAAGGAGCGCGATAAAAAGCGTTTACTCGCCGACGTCAGATGCAATCCTGAGCCGCACGTTCAAAACTCGAAGGCAGAAAGTTCGACGCCAGCAAATGCCGCTCGTAGACGAACACCTTGCCACCCGTCCCAGCCTTGTGGGCCTCCAGCACGTTGTCCGCCGAGACCTTGCTCGTCACCACGATCCGGTAGCTGCGCTGGGTCTGCGAGACGGTCGGGTTCAACGCGCTGTGCTGCAATTTCGGTACGACGCAGTCGGCGTATTGGGCTGGGGTCTTGCTGGTCTGCAAGGTCAGGGTCGGGTCGTTCGGCGCAGAGGCACAACCGGCCAGCAACAAAGAGCCCAAGGCCATGGCAAGCACAAATGAAGGGCGCATCAATCTCTTCCTGAAAATAAGCAATGTGTTCGATGGCGGCGATTTTCCGGTTATTGTCGACAAAGTAGAACTTGCGTTTCGTGATGGTGAGTATTACGTCTAGCAATAGTTGTCCGCCGTGCAGGCAGCGACACACCCCATCACCACAATAAAAGACTCATAAGGAGGTCTCCTTGAGAACATTCGACCTGATCCGCGACGCCGTTTTGCCCGATTTCCGTGAGCGGGTGGCCGATTACCTGGTCCAGTACGAATCCGTACTGCTGGCCGAAAGCCCGGCCGACCCCGAGCTTCTCCAGGCCACCGCCAATCAGTTGCGCGGCTATTTACGCGGCTTGAACACCACCCGGGTGCTGGGCATGGCGGAGTGGGAGGAGCTGGATCGGCGGGTAGTGAATACCTGGCTTTAGCGGCCGAGTATGAGTGGTGCCTCACCCGCACAAGGCCCACGGCCTCCTCCTGCATTGAGCAACGACAGACGATCAGCCCTTCCCGACCGCCTGTATACGCTCAACCACGCGACTGGCCAGGTCATCGGGGCGAAACTTGGCCAAAAAGTCGTCCGCCCCGACTTTCTTGATCATCGCCTGGTTGAAAATGCCGGATAAGGACGTGTGCAAAACAATATGCAGCTTCTGCAGCCGAGGATCATTTCTCACCTCCGCCGTCAGGGTGTAACCATCCATCTCCGGCATTTCTATATCGGAGATCATCATCAGCAGATCGTCCGCCGGCGACTTTCCCTCGTCGAGCATGCCATGCAGGTAGTCCAGGGCCTGGCGACCATCGTTGAGCGCTATCACCTTCACACCCACCGACTCCAGGCAGCGACTGACCTGCTTGCGGGCCACGACCGAGTCGTCCACCGTCAGTACCAGGAATTCGGGGGCCTTGGCATTGGTCTGGGCATCGATCACCCCCAGGGAGATGACTTCGCTGGTGGGCGCCACCTCGGACAACACCTTCTCGACATCAATGATTTCCACCAGCCGGTTATCGACCCGGGTCACGGCGGTCAGGTAATGATCGGAGCCACTGCCCTTGGGTGGCGGATGAATGTCCTCCCAGTTCAGGTTCACAATATGCTCGACCGCCGAGACCAGAAAACCCTGGGTCTTGGTGTTGTACTCGGTAATGATCACAAACGCCGAGGCCATGTCCTGGACCCCAGGCAAACCGGTAGCCCGCGCCAGGTCCAGGATCGGAATGGAGGTGCCGCGAATATTGGCCACACCGCAGACCACGGGGTGGGACTTGGGCATGATATGCAACGCCGGACAGGGCATGACCTCTCGCACCTTGAACACGTTGATGCCATAGAGTTGGTGTTCGTCGAAGCGGAACAACAGCAATTCGAGGCGATTCTGCCCCACCAGCTGGGTTCGACTGTTCACGGAATCCATCAGACCTGCCATCACCACCCCCTTGAGCATTCAATTGCCAATCCCCGCCAACACTGGTCGGGAGTGGTTGGATATCGTTGGTCCGTCACCTGCGCAGTGCTTCCGAAATGCGTAAACGCAATCAGGCGGATCGCGCAATAGAGGCCGTGAGCACTGACTGGCGTTAAAAAATCATCGCTGCATGCGTGCCCCTCCACCATCGGTGCATCCCTATTTTTGGGTAGGGATAACAGGACATAGGGTAGGAAATTCCCTAGAGCGTAGCTCGTCTGATCGTTCTCCGTCTGCAAGGGGCAATGCCATCACCGTTCGAACATGAAATTCCCGTCATCCACAAAAGCGTCATAAAGCCATCATGCAATATTGTTACAACCGCTGGCGTAGTTCCTCATTAAGAGCCCGACGCCGTGAACCTTCGTTTCGCCTTTCTCCGCAAGCCCTCCCAACGACCTGCCCTGCTGCGCCGCCTGAGTATCGGCAAGCGCCTGCTGGCCAGCTTCGGGCTCTGTGCCCTGTTGCTGGTCGCCCTGGGCGGGTTGTGCCTGACGGCCATGCAGCACATTCGCCATGACGGCGAGTTGATCGAGCAAGGACCGCTGTCGAGTATCGCCCAGGCCGACGCCATCGCCATCGACCTGGCCAAGATGCGCACTGAAGCCGCGCTGTTGCTGGTGTATGCCAACGACCCGGCCGAACTGACCAACCGCAAGATCAACCTGCAACAGCTCAGTGCCGAGGTGAGCCAGGGGTTTACCGAGTACCTGGCCAAGGTCCCGGAAGGCACCGAACGGGACTCGATCAAGTTGCTGCAGGACGCTGCGCAGCAATTCGTCACCCTGTTCAAGCAGGCCATCGACCTGGTCGAGCAGAAGAAAATGAGCGAGGCCACCAACCTGTCCAACAACGACCTGGCCAACCAGGGTTCGATGATGGACATGCAGGTGCAATTGCTCCGTGAGCTGAACAAGCAGACCACCGCGCAGGCCCTGGAAAACACCGCCAGCACCTTCAAGAAGGTCCAGCTGTTGCTACCGATTGTCATCGGCGTGGCGCTGGTGCTGATGCTGTTGCAGGCCTGGCGCCTGAGCGTGAGCATCACCCGGCCGCTGCGCCAGGCCTTGCAGGTGGCCAAGACCGTGGCCGCCGGCGATCTCAGTCAATTGGTGGTCGCCCATGGCCAGGACGAAGTGGCGCAACTGCTGCAGATGCTCGGGCATATGCGCGATCAACTGCACGCGGTGATCAATCAGATCGGTGGCGCCGTCGGCCGCTTGAACGCGGCCACCCAGGAGATGGGCGCGATCATGCATGACAGCGCCCAGGACCTGCACCAGCAATACGGCGAGATTGAACACGCCGCCACCGCCGTCACCCAGATGAGCCAGGTGGTGGAGGAAGTGGCGCGCAATGCGGTGGAGACCTCCAGCGAGTCCCGCAGCTCCAGCACCGCCGTGCGCGAAGGCCAGCAACAACTGGACGAGACCATGGCCGATATCGGCGTCCTCGCCGATCAGGTCGAACAGGCCAGTCTTCGCGCCCAGGCCTTGGCGGTGGAGACCCAGGGCATCAGCAAGGTGCTGGAGGTGATCCGCAGCGTCGCCGCCCAGACCAACCTGCTGGCGCTCAATGCGGCCATCGAGGCGGCGCGGGCCGGTGACGCGGGGCGCGGGTTTGCCGTGGTGGCCGATGAAGTGCGTGGCTTGGCGCAACGCACCGATGCGTCAACCCGGGAAATCGAAAAGATGATGGACGGTATTCATCAGGGCACCGGCGACACGGTCGTGGCCCTGGCCGAAAGCGCCGCCCAGGCCGGTCGCACACGTCAGCGGGCACAGGTGGCCAAGGATGTACTTGGGAGCATTTCCCGGTCGGTGGCCGGCATCGACGAGCGCAACCTGGTGATCGCCACCGCCGCCGAGCAGCAGGCCCAGGTGGCCCGTGAAGTGGACCATAACCTGGTACGCATCCGCGATCTGTCCATGCAGACCGCCAGCGGTGCGGCGCAAACCAGCAATGCCAGCCAGGAGCTGGGGCGTCTGGCAGTGGAGCTGGATGGGATGCTGGCGCGCTTTTCGCTGTAACAGGTGACGCCGCAGGTCAGGCAAGGCTCGGCGCAGGAGCATTTCGATACACGCGAAACCCGTTGGAGGGGATCGCTTATCGGGCTAATCTTGCTCCTTGCGCCGTCCTGAACCTCAACTGGAATCCTGCCGGGTGATCAAACCGTTATTGCTGCTACGTCGTCGTTTTGCCTCCCTGCGCTGGCGCACTCGCGTGACCCTCTGGGCTGCCGCGACCCTCGCCGGATTACTGGTGGTGCTGTTCGCCCGGCTGGCGGACCTTGCGCTGACACAATTTGCCCTGCACACCGCTGAACGCCCCTGGCTGCCCTTTCTCTACACGCCACTGGTTGGCATGCTGGTGGTGTGGATGACCACGCGCTTTTTTGTTGGAGCCCAGGGCAGTGGCATTCCCCAGGTGATCGCCGCCACCCGCCTGGCCCACAAGGGCGCGCCGGTCAACCACTTGGTGTCGTTGCGTATCGCCTTCGCCAAGATAGGCCTTGGCACATTGGCGCTGACCGGCGGCTTTTCCGCGGGACGCGAAGGCCCCTCGGTCCAGGTCGCCGCTTCGATCATGCATTTCTTTCATCGCTACCTGCCCAATGCACGCATTATCCGTAGCGAAGACCTGATCCTCGCCGGCGGCGCGGCGGGCATCGCCGCCGCGTTCAATACGCCCCTCGCCGGCGTCGCGTTTGCCGTGGAGGAGCTGGGACGCAAGCTGGAAACCAGAACCAGTGGCGTGCTGCTCAGCACCATCATCCTGTCGGGCATGGTCGCCATCGCCTTGCAGGGTAACTACAACTATTTCGGTCACTTCAACGTTCAAGAGATCACACTCAATATCGCTATTGCGGCGCTGGCGACCGGTGTCGGCTGTGGGTTGCTGGGTGGTTTGTTCAGCCGCATGCTGCTGTGGCCCCAGCGCCATCGTCATTTCATCATCTGGGAGTGGCGCCGCACGCACCCGGTCTGGTTCGCAGGCGTCTGCGGGCTGCTGGTGGCGGTCCTCGGTTGGTTGAGTGGCGGGATGTCATTTGGCAGCGGTTACGGCATCACCACCCATATCATTGCCTCCGATACCGGCCTGCCTTGGCACGCGCCTGTCACGCGCTTTCTCGCCACCCTCGTGACTTATTTTTCCGGTATTCCCGGCGGTATTTTTGCCCCGTCCCTGGCGGTCGGCGCCGCCGTGGGAGCCAATGCCGCCGACTTTTTCGGCCTGGCCGCGCAGCCGATGATTGCCCTGTGCATGGTGGGTTTCCTGGCCGCCGTGACCCAGTCCCCCATCACTTCCGCGATCATTGTGATGGAGATGATCGACAGCCATGGGATGGTGATCAGCCTCATGGCCGTCGCGCTGATTGCCAAGGCGGTCAGTTCACGGATGAGCCCCGAGCTGTACCAGCAGATGGCCCGGGGGTTTCTTCAGTCTTCGGACGATGGCAGCGCCTCTAAAAAAGAAACCCCATAACCCAGGGCTGGGTCGCGACGAGCCAGCAGGCCTCCATCGAGTCGTGTGGCACAGGGGATTTGCATCTCGCCCATCAGGTTCATATCATCGCGCTGGGTGCGCTGCTGCATACGGCACAGCGCAGGTTAAAGCATAAACGTTGGTCGGGCCGCCAACGGAGAATTGCTGTGCCTGAAAGACACCCAGCCTCGCCTTCCATCCCTCGCCCGCAGGCTCTGACCGAACGCGCCTTGTCGGCCCTGGAGCGCTTCTCGCATATCGAAGCCGTCAGCGGCATCGTGCTTCTGCTGGCCGCGATTGCGGCCCTTATCTGGGCCAATAGCCCCGTCGCCGACTCCTACGAACATTTCTGGAACACCCCGCTCACGGTGGGCCTGGGCGATTTCGCGGTCTCGCGCTCACTGCACTTTCTGGTCAACGATGGACTGATGACCATCTTCTTCCTGGTGGTAGGGGCTGAAATCCGCCAGGAGATCAAGGACGGGGCACTGGCCAACCTGAAGCTGGCCACCCTGCCCCTGGGTGCCGCCTTGGGCGGCGTGCTGATGCCGGCGATCATCTACACCCTGCTCAACCACGGTACCCCGGCAGCCAACGGCTGGGCCGTCCCCACCGCCACGGACATTGCCTTCGCCGTGGGTGTCCTTGCCCTGTTGGGCAAATCGATTCCAAGCGGGGTGCGCGTCCTGTTGCTGGCCCTGGCAATTATCGATGACATCGTCGCCATCCTGATCATTGCCCTCTTCTATGCCGCCAGCCTGGATTACCTGGGCCTGGTGATCGCGGCTGGCGGCCTGTTGCTGGTGCTGGTGTTTCAGCGGATGGGCATCGGCAAGGCCTATGCGTACCTGCTGCCGGGGGCTATTGTCTGGTTCGGGCTGTTGAAGACCGGCGTGCATCCGACCCTGGCAGGCGTGATGCTCGGCCTGATGACCCCGGTCAGTTCCCGGCCCGCCAAGGAACAGCCGCTGGAGACTATCGGGCGGACGTTCCAGGAGCTGATGGATCGATTTTCCGCTTCGGGCGATAGCCCACAGACCGTGGCCAAACCCCTGAAGCAACTCCGGCAGGCCCAGCGGGAAATGTTGCCGCCGGTCCAGCGCGTTCAGGCCGGGTTGCATCCGTGGGTGGCGTTCGGCGTCATGCCGCTCTTCGCACTGGCCAACGCGGGCGTCAGCCTGCAGGGGGTCAATCTGGACGATGGGCTTTCCCTGCATGTGTTCATGGGCGTGATACTGGCGCTGGTACTGGGCAAACCCCTGGGGGTCATGCTGGCCAGCGTGGTTCTGGTCAAGCTGAACATCTGCAGGCTGCCTGAAGGCGTGACCTGGAGTGGTGTCGCCCTGGTCGGCCTGCTGGCAGGTATTGGATTTACCATGTCGATTTTCATTTCGTCGCTGGCGTTTACCGACCCGAGACTACTCTCGGCGGCAAAACTGAGCGTGCTCGCCGCGTCGTCCCTGGCGGCGGTGTTGGGGTTGCTCTGGGGGAGGACCCGATTGAAAGGATGAATGCGGCGCCTGCGTCGGCAAGACGGACGACTGGAACCGCACCCTCGATGCCCGACGTGGCCAAGGGCATTACGGCGTCACTTCCAAGGCAAGCGGATAGAACCCTCGGCTCAACCGCTTGCCGTGTCACGAAACGCGTCGGCGTTCAGGCCGAATGCCACTTGCAGATCGATCATAGACACCCCCGAGGTGGCCCTTGAGCTTTGCGACGCTCACCATGAATATGAAGGACCCAAGCAAAACCAGGAATAAAGCAAATCACACTCAACCACATCACACCCTCATCGCCGCCGACATCAGCGCAGCACATAGCTTTTCAATACAAAAAACAAAACAAAAACAGCACAAACAATAAAAATATCTCCCAGTGCCTTCAGCGCGCAAGAAATCCTACTATCTGCCCGCACACACTTAATTCTCTCCCGCCCATCATCAACCCTTTGGACTTCCCGGCTTAGAATCTCCCTCTTTGCATAACCATAGAAGAATGCACACCAAGTCAAGACCACCACCAACACAACTCGAACGATGTCGCCATCGGTAACGGGAGCGAGATCTTCGGAAAACAGATATACATTGAAACCCAGAAAAATAAGTATCAACCCAAATACCGGCAGCGCATACCTCCCCCCGGATCCAACCCTAAGATTTTTCACAATCCTAAACGGCTGAAACTCTTTCTCCAATTTCAACCTAACCTCAAGAGCAGCCGAGTAATACGGCAAAAAAAGAATTGTCCCCAACAGAAACAGTATCAATGCCACGGTCACCTCTCCCTCATAACAGTCAGCACGCTCCAAACTTGAGCTTGCATCGCTGCTTATTTTTTGTCTACGTCAATAAAGCGGCCTTGGTATGGTGTCATTGACCTCCCAGCCCCCTCAGCCACGTCACGTAGTACAACCGAAGCCCAATTAGTTGCTGGAGAGCAGCCGGATGACCATCGAGCAGGTTGATGCTGAAAGTGTTCTGGCCAATCCGAGTTGCTTTCGTCTACCGCCGGGTGGAAATCAGAGGTGTTACGCTCGCCACCTACCAGCGTCCAGTTTTGAAGAGAAAGTCGTCAATGCCCAAGGCCACCCTTCTTGCCGCCTGTATCATCTTCATATCACTACAGTCGGCGGCCTATGCCGCCGATGGCTTTTACGTCAATCCCGGATCAACTGCCGCGCAATGGGTGAAGACGAACCCCCAGTCGCCTCTTACGGCAAAAATCCAGGCGTCGATTGCCGGTGTGCCCAGCGCCCGCTGGCTGACCGGCACCAGCCAGACAACGGACAAGCTCACCGAGACCGTCAGCCATTACGTTGAAGCGGCCAACAAGGCCGACAAAATCCCTATCCTGGTTGCGTACAATTTGCCGGGACGTGACTGTAGCGGCGGAGCCTCTGCTGGCGGTGCGGCGAATGCTGCGGATTATCGAGACTGGATAGATCGTTTTATCACCGGCATTGGCGACAAGCCTGCCGTGGTCATTCTGGAACCGGATGCACTGGCAGACAGCGAATGCCTGCCCCCACAAAAGCGCGATGAACGCCTGGCCTTGTTCAATTATGCGGTGTCCGGGTTCAAGCAGCATGCGCCCTCCACCGCTGTTTACCTGGACGCGGGGAATGCGGGCTGGAAACCTTCAGGCACCATGGCTGGCTACTTGAATGCGGCGGGCATGAAGAATGCGCGGGGCTTTGCGTTGAACGTCTCCAACTTCTACACCCTCGATCAATCCCGTATCTACGGCGACGCGATCAATGCCACGTTGTCCGCTGATTACGGCTATGCAAAATCCATGGTGATCGATACCAGCCGCAACGGTAATGGCGCCACTTCCGGCGACTGGTGCAATCCTTCGGGGCGCAAGATCGGCCTACAACCCCAGGCAATCACCCCGGAGGTGCTGGCTGTCTGGGTCAAGATTCCGGGCAACTCGGATGGTTCGTCCTCAGCGACCCGAAACTGCCACGGTGGCCCAGCAGCCGGAACGTTCAGTCCCGATCTGGCTGAGCATTTGATTGACGGGAATTAACAGCCTTCCAGACAGCAGGCGAAAGCAGCATGACCGCGACAAGAAAGGCCACCTGAGACAGATAGAAAGACGCCAGCCACTGCTGATTCAGCGCGACGTAGTAAGTGTTATGGGCAACGTCAGCCACGATAATCGCGGCGGTGAGGGCAATGCCGGCCCTGGGCTTGATGAATAGCAGCAGCGCGGCCAACGGATCAAGGAAGGTCAACGCGCCCCAGAACACACGGCTGGCCCAGTGCGCACTTTCCCCATACCCGTAGTCCCAGAAGAATCCGTGCTGAAAGTCCGCTCGCAGGTGGTTGGCGGTGGCAGCCAGCAGACAACATGCGAACAACACACGGATGACGAAAGACAACCTGGGCATAGCGTGATTCGCTTGTGTGAAGTGGGCCCGACAGGATATCGGGCAATCACGCCACTTTCTCCAAGAATCGACAAGGTATTACCCGGTCATTCAAAGCACCCTGCGCCCCTCCACCGGATACCCCGGATCAGTAAAACCATGGGTCGACGCATGCCCAGGCACAACAAGACCATCAACCAATTTCTCGTCATCAGGTCCCAGTTCCAACCCAAGTGCCTCCATGTAGCTATCCCAATGCGCCTCGGTACGCGGACCCGCGATAGCAGCGCTGATCAGCGAGTTTCTCAACACCCAGGCGATCGCAAAGGCAATGGAAGTGGTCCCACGCTCCGCCGCATGACGGGCAATGGCCTGGGCAATTGCCAAGGACTCAGGACGCCATTCGGTCTGCTGGATACGCTTGTCGCCACGCCCGGCGCGGGTGTCCGCGGGAGGTGGTGCATCCGGTGCATATTTGCCGCTCAACACGCCACGCGCCAATGGACTGTAGGGCACGACACCCAACCCATAATTACCCGCCACCGGCAGTTGCTCGACTTCCGCCATGCGGTTGACGATGTTGTACAGCGGCTGGCTGACCACCGGCCGCTCGATGCCCAGTTGGTCGGCGATACGGACCATTTCGGCAATGCGCCAACCATGGAAATTGGACACCCCGTAATAACGGATCTTGCCTTGGCGAATCAGATCGCCGACCGCACGAATCCCCTCCTCCATCGGTGCGTCAGTCAAGGCACGGTGAAAATACAGGATGTCGATATAATCCGTGCCCAGACGTTTGAGGCTGGCTTCGACGCTTTGCATGATCCACTTGCGCGACTGGCCCTGTTCGTTCGGGCCGGCGGTCGCGGACGACGGATAGCCAAACTTGGTGGCCACCACCCAACGATCACGCTGCTCGGCAATCGCACGGCCCACCACTTCCTCTGAACGGCCGGCATGATAGGCATCGGCGCTGTCGATAAAGTTGATACCGCTGGCACCGGCCTTGTCGATGATGCGCCGGGAGGTCGCCTCGTCGGTCTCACCGCCAAACATCATGGCGCCCAGGCACAGGGGAGAAACTTTCAAGGCGCTGCGGCCCAGATAGCGGTAGTTCATCAGTCACCTTCCATCAGCGTTGAAACAGGATGGCCGAGCAGGTGCCCAAAGCCGTGACGTCATCCTAGTCACAAGCCGATTGATGATTAAGACCAAAAAAACGCATTCGATCATGAGCCAGACTCATGAGTCTTCGGAATAACGCAGGGCCGCGATCACCAAGGCCAGCGCCCGGGACGACTGCCGACGGCTGGGGTAGTAGATATGCAATCCGGGAAAGGTCGGAAACCAGTCTTCGAGTACCCACTGCAAGCGCCCGGCGGCGACATGGGGCGCGGCAAGGTCCTGCGGAATGAACGCCAGCCCGCAGCCGCTGAGGGCCGCTTCGAGCATCTGATAGGAACTGTTGAAGGTCAGTTGTCCCTCTACACGCACCTGCAGTTCGGTCTTGCCCTTTTTCAGTTCCCAGGGATAACAACCGCCGTGGGTGGGCAAGCGCAGGTTAATGCAATTGTGCACGGCCAGATCTTCGGGCTTGCGCGGCGCCGAGTGAACTTGCAGGTAGGACGGTGCAGCAACGATAACCATCCGCAGATCCGGCGCGACGCGTACCGCGATCATGTCCTGGGCCACCTGATCGCCCAGGCGTACGCCAATGTCGTAGCGCTCGGCGACGATATCGGTCAACCCGTAGTCGGTCATGATTTCAATCTTGATATCGGGATACTGCGACATGAACGGCGCCAACCTCGGCCATAGCACGCTGTTGGCCGCGTAATCGGTGGCGGTGATACGGATGGTGCCGCGCGGGCTGTCGCGTAATTCGGTGACCTCGGCCAACCCGGCATCGATCTCCTCAAAGCGCGGAGCCAGGTTGTTGTACAACTGCTCGCCCGCCTCGGTTGGCGCCACACTGCGCGTGGTGCGGGTCAGCAGACGTACGCCGAGGCGTGCCTCCAAGGCGCGGATGGTGTGGCTCAGGGCCGATTGTGAAACACCCAGCTGGGCGGCGGCGCGGGTAAAGCTGCGCTCGCGGGTCACGGCGAGAAACGCCAGCAGATCGTTGTAACTTTCCCGGGCCATTGATGAGTTCCTGCCATGAATAGCCGGGATTATAGCGCCATGGCCTTTCGAGCACTCATGAACTGCGCTCATGACTTCATGCCGGTTAATGATCTTAATGAATCTATCCGAGCCTCTTAACATGGGATACGGCTGCTACCGCGGCATTGCCTTTCATCCCTGGAGTCGACTCAATGAAAATATTAGCCAGCGCCTTCGCCACCTTGTGTTTCTCGCCCCTGGTCGGCGCCGACCAGGGCCTGCCCCGCCCCGATCCAAAACCCTCGCCGGAAGTGCTTGAAGTCACTCCCCAGCTCTACAACTACACCACCCGGTTACTCTTCGGCGAAGTCTGGAAACGCGAGGAACTGGCGCCCCGCGACCGGAGCCTGATCACCGTGGCTGCACTGATCGCCCAGGGTCAGGCCGCACAACTGCCTTTCCACCTGAACCGGGCGATGGACAACGGCCTGACTCAAACGCAGGCGGCAGAAGTAGTGACCCACCTGGCGTTCTACGTGGGTTGGCCAAAAGCGATGTCGGCGGTGCCAGTGTTGAAGGAAGTGTTCGATACCCGGGACAAACAAGGCTGATTGATGAATCTGCCTCACAAGGTAAAGCAGGTTTGGTTGGCTAATCAATCCATTGCTCGCCCCGTATATTGATCCGGCCCAACATCCGGGCCTACCGGCCTCGGCCATTCAGGTAGACGTAACGGACGCCCCAACGGAGAAATGAACATGACAAACGTCACAGTGGTGATTGGCGCCGGCTCCATCGGACAAGCCATCGCGCGGCGGGTCAGCGCGGGCAAGCACGTGCTGCTGGCAGACTTGCGGGAGGAGAATGCAGCGGCGGCCGCCAAGGTCCTCAGCGATGCCGGATTCGAGGTCACCACGGCGAGCGTCGATGTTTCTTCACGGGCATCGGTTGAAGCGCTGGTGCAGACCGCCACGGCCATCGGCGATATCACCGGCGTGATTCACGCCGCCGGGGTCTCGCCCTCTCAAGCGTCTCCGGCGACGATCCTGCGGGTCGATCTTTACGGCACCGCGCTGGTACTGGAAGCCTTCGGCAATGTGATCGCCAAGGGCGGTTCGGCCATCGTTATCGCCTCACAATCCGGGCACCGTTTACCCGCGCTGACACCTGAGCAGAACAAGGCTCTGGCCCTGACACCGGTCGACGAACTGCTGGCCCTGCCGATGCTGCAACCCGATCAGGTGACCGACCCACTGAACGCCTACCAGATCTCCAAACGCGGCAACTCCCTGCGGGTCATGGCCGAAGCAGTGCGCTGGGGCAAACGCGGGGCGCGAGTCAACACCATCAGCCCGGGCATTATCTTTACCCCTCTGGCCCGGGATGAACTGTCGGGGCCGCGGGGTGAAGGCTATCGGCGCATGATCGACTCCTGCGCGGCAAAGCGCGGCGGCACGCCCGATGAAGTCGGTGCGCTCGGTGCCCTGCTGATGGGGCCGGAAGGCACTTTCATTACCGGTAGTGACTTCCTCATGGACGGCGGGGTGACTGCCCAATACTGGTACGGCGAGCACCTCCAGTAAGGTCCTGCCGACCAGGCGATATTGATGGTCGCAGGCCTGGCGATCAAGGCTTGGCGACATGCCAGACCTGGTTCACACCGTCACCCTTGGTGTCGCCCGGCTTGCCGTCCTTGACCCAGCTGTAGAGCGGCATGTCCTTGTAGGCCCACTGCTTGCTGCCGTCATCGCGGGTGACAATGCTGTAACCATCAGCCGCCTTGGCACCGGCAGCAGCGGGCAATGGCGGCCAGTTGATGGCGCAGGGCCCGTTGCACACGGATTTGCCGGCGGTGTCCTTGGTGAAGGTGTACAGGGTCATGCCCTTGGCATCGACCAGGACCTTGCCCGCACCGGTGTCAGCAACTTTGGCTGGCGCGTCGGCAAAGGCCAGGCCGGACAGGCAGGTCATGGCGACGGCAGCAGCAAGGGAGATTTTCTTCAGCATGGGTAGCTCTCTGTTTGTAGGGTAAGTCGGACCGTATGGGGATGGCGCAAGCAGCCGCCACATAGGGCAAACACCCGGCAAGACACTTTATTCGCCCACCGGGAAAATAATTGAGCCTTGTCGAATGGATGCGCGGACTTATTTCACAAACAGTTGCACGACACTGCCCAGCGCGTCGCCCAAGCGGGTTAAGCCTCAGCACGGCTGCCGCGCCCCTCACTTATTGCGCCGTCAGAAACTCACGATACTGCGCCGCCGTCTGCTCCGGGCGCTCGACCATCGGCAGATGGCCCACGCCGTCCCAGCACTCCAGGCGCGCATGGGGGATGCCGGCGATCCAGGTTTTTGCACTGGCCAGGGGGACCATGCGGTCTTCACGCCCCCACAGCAGCAGGGTCGGGACACGGATATTGTTCAGCCAGGGTTCCATGCGCGGGCTGTCATGGAAGTCGTCGAAGATTTCCGCCAGTTCAGGACGCCGATCGATATAGGTCTGCGACTCCGCCGCCAGCAACACGCCAGGTATCCAGGGGGGCGAGGCCATGGTCATGGAGAAGAACCGATCGAACTCCGCCCGCGAGTGGATCAGAAAAGGGTTCCTGCCTTGCTTGACCAACTCTTCCACTTCATTGGGTTGCGGCAGGTTGACCCCCACCGGTCCCATCAACGCCAGGGACAGCACCCGCTCCGGAAAATGCGCCGCCAGCCAGGTGCCGACGTAAGCGCCCATGGAGCTGCCGACCACATGCACCTTGTCGATCCCGCTGGCGTCCAGCAGTTCGACCATGCGTTGCGCCTGGGTCGCGATACTGTAGTCGCCCCCCGTTTCGAAACCACTTTTGCCGTGCCCGGCCAGGTCGGGAATGATCACCCGGTGGTCAGCAACGAAGGATCGCGCAAAGCGCAGCCAGAGGTTCTTGTCGGCACTGAAACCGTGGATCAGCAACAGCGGCGGCGTGTTGCTTTGAGTCCCGCCCTGGAAGGTCGACAAGGTCATCCGCTCAATCGCCACCGGGACTTCCTTCACCCGGGAGAGCCGTGCTTCCAGACTCGTGATCAGGTCAAACAGCAGACCTCCTACACGTGGATAGGTCCACCATCCCCATACGACGAGGAGGACGATCAGGGCAAGGATCAGGAACATCAACACTTCTCCGGAACAGGGTTGGCGAAACCAGTCTCCGCGCGACCGGTCGAGTCATAAAAACAGAACAGGCATCCGCCAGCAAGGTGCCTTGGCGGATCGGCATGCCAACGCTTGAGTGGCTTCTGATAGGCTGCCAGGCCGGACAATCCACACAGCCAGGCTCAGCCCCATGATCAATATCCGTGTCATGACGATGGACGATTACCAGGCGGTCATCGACCTTATGCGCAATACACCCGGCATTTCCCTGCGTGACGCCGACTCCCGTGAGTCGACCGCCCGCTACCTGGAGCGAAACCCGGGGATGAGCTTCGTGGCTGAAGTCGACGGCGAACTCGGCGGTTGCATCATGTCCGGGCATGACGGTCGTCGGGGCTACTTGCAGCACTTGCTCGTGCTGCCCCGTTATCGGCGCCAGGGCATCGCCAATGCACTGGTCGAACGCTGCCTGTCGATCCTGGAAACCCACGGCATCCTCAAGTGTCATCTCGACGTGTTCAAGACCAATGAGGACGCGGCCCGTTATTGGCAAAGCCAGGGTTGGCAGCTCCGGCAGGATATCGACCGCTATTCGTTTACCCGCTCGGGCAATCAGAACGCGTGACGGAACGGCTCAATAAACCCAGGGCAGCAGGCGCCAGGTGCGCGCACGATAAGCCTCGTACTCTTCGCCAAATTCGGCCTTGAGCAAGGCCTCCTCCGAGTGCATGCGCGCAATCAGCGGGATCAGCGTCAACGCCGTCAGCAACACCCCGACACCGGAGCGAAAGGCCAGTGCCCAGCCCAGCGAGTTGACCAGCAGCCCGAGGTAGCTCGGGTTGCGCAAAACCCGATAGAGCCCGGTGGTCACCAGCCGATGCCCCGGCTGGATCGCAACCAGCCCGCTGAAGCGCTTGCCCAGCACAAACACCGGCCACATCCGCAACACACCGCCAACGGTAAACAGCAGCACGCCGAGCCAACGCACGCCCTCACCACCAAAGGTCCACCAGCCCAGGCGAGCCGTCCAGGGCACCAGCCCCACCAGCAGCAAGCCGAGGGCGCCGATGACCGGAATCACCCAGCGATTGCCGCGATCCTCGCGCACGCCGGAGCTGAGGTTGGCTTCGGTAAACAGCGCCGAGCCCGCCAACAACAGGGTCACCACGGCGATCGCGAGCAATGCGGGTTGGGCAGCAAAGGCCGACCAGCCACCGAATCCCCACACCGCCAGCCCGAGATAGCCCAGCGTCGCTGCCACGCTGAAAAACGCCAAGCGAAGTGAGATTTTCATATTGCCCTCGACGGGATAAACCTGATGCTTTCAGTGTAGAAGCATTCGTCCGAGCCAGTGATCGGCAACGCTCTAGCCCGCGGTTTACACGAAGTCCCCGGAAATCCGACTTATTCCATAAAAGCATCAACAAATTCTTTTATATTCTTTTATTGTTTATTCATGGACTGCAAGACTCGGCACCAGAATCATCCACCAAGTGTTGAGATCACCCATGAAGAAATTGACTGCCCTCACTGCCCTCACCCTCGCCGTCCTCTCGGGATTGGCCCATGCCGACCGCCTGGAAGACATCAAGAAATCCGGCGTTCTGCGCGTCGCCTCGTTCGACAGCAACCCGCCTTTCGGCTTTATCGATGCCAAGAGCAAACAGATCGAAGGCCTGGACGTGGACTACGCCAAGGCCATCGCCGACAAGCTGGGCGTCAAGCTGCAACTGCAACCGACCAACCCGGCCAACCGCGTCCCACTGCTGGTCGCCAACAAGGTCGACCTGGTCCTGGCCAACTTCACCATCACTCCGGAGCGCGCCGAGCAGGTCAATTTCAGCATTCCCTACTTCAGTTCCGGCCAGCAGTTCATCGTCAAGAAAGGCACCCTCAAGTCCCAGGAGGACCTGAACAAATGGCGTGTCGGCGTGGACAAGGGCACGGTCAACGAAGGCGTGCTGCGCGAGAAATTCCCCGGCGCCAAAGTCATCGCCTATGACGACACCCCGTTCGCCTTCACCGCCCTGCGCAACGGCAATGTCCAGGCCATTACCCAGGACGGTCCGAAGCTGATCGGCCTGCTGGCCAACGTCCCGGACAAGGACAAGTACGAAGTGCCGCCCTTCACCATTTCCAATGACCTGATCGGCGTCGGCCTGCCCAAGGGCGAGACCGCCCTGACCGACCTGGTCAACCAGACGCTGGTCGAGCTGGAAAGCAAAGGCCAGGCGCAGAAGATCTACGACACCTGGTTCGGCCCGGACACCAAGACACCGCTGGCCCGCCTGTACAAGATCGGCGACAAGAGCTGATCGCCCTCCCTGTCGTACACCCACAGCCCGCGCGGTTTTCCGCGCGGGCTCTTTGTATTCTGGATGGACACCGTGATTGATGTTTGGTGAATTGCTGGGCCCGCATTACCTGAAATGGCTGTTCGATGGCTTTCTCCTCACCCTGGCCCTGTCCGCCGTGGTCTGCCTGGTGGCCACCGGGCTCGGCTTCCTGGTCTGCCTCGCGCGCCTGGGCAGCTCGCGCCTGGCGTCCTGGCCGGCACGGGCCTACCTGGCGTTGTTTCGCAACACGCCGCTGCTGGTGCAATTGTTCTTCTGGTATTTCGGCCTCAGTGCCCTGCTGCCCGAAGGACTGGTGAGCTGGCTGAACACGCCCCATGAAGTGAGCGTGGCCGGCATTGAAATCAGCTGGCCGTCCTTTGAATTTATCGCCGGTTTCTGGGGGCTGACGCTGTATACCTCGGCCTTTATCGCCGAGGAGTTTCGCGCCGGCGTCGCCTCGGTGCGCCCGCAGCAACGCGAGGCCGGCGTGGCCATGGGCTTTCGGCCGGCACAGGTGTGGCGTTATATCGTCCTGCCCCAAGCCTTGCGCACCGCCCTCGGGCCGCTGCTGGGGCAATACATGAATGCGTTGAAGAACTCCTCGCTGACCATGGCCATCGGCCTCGCCGAGCTGTCCTACGCCTCGCGCCAGGTGGAGACCGAAACCTTCAAGACCTTCCAGGCCTTCGGCTTCGCCACCCTGCTCTACATCTTCAGCATTGCGCTGCTCGAAGCGGCCGGCCAATGGATCCGCCAAACCAAACGTTATCGCCAGGGAGCCGCATGACATGGACTTTTCCGTTATCAGCGACAACCTCGAGTACTTCCTGATCGGCGCCTACCCCAACGGTCCCTTGGGCGGCGCGGCCCTGACCCTGGTGCTGAGCGTACTGTCCGGAGTATCCGCCGCCCTCCTGGGCCTGGTGCTGGGCATAGCCTTGAGCGGCCTGAAGGGCTGGCCACGGGGAATATTGATCGCGGTGCTGGGTTTCCTGCGGGCGATCCCGGTACTGATGTTGATCTTCTGGAGCTACTTCCTGCTGCCGATCATCTTCCACGTGGATATCCCGGCGCTGTTCACCGTGGTCTGCGCCCTGTCGCTGATCGGCGGCGCCTACCTGGCGTACTCGGTCCATGCCGGTATCCAGAGCCTGCCGGACGGCCAATGGGCAGCGGCCCGCGCGCTGGGCATGCGACCCGTCCAGGTCATGCGCCTGATCATCCTGCCGCAAGCCTTGCCGATCATGCTGCCGTCGTTCCTCAACCAGTGGATCTCGCTGATCAAGGACACCTCCCTGGCCTATGTGATCGGTGTCGGCGAACTGTCCTTCGTGGCAACCCAGGTCAGCAACCGGGTGATGGTCCACCCTACGGAGATCTTCCTGTTCGTGGCGCTGGTCTACTTTGTGTTCTGCTCCAGTCTCGACTTGCTGGCCAATTTCGCGAGCAGAAAGCAGACAGTGAAGCACGCTTGATCAAGCAACCCGGGGACTTAGTCAGTCCCCAGAAACTGCGTCAGCGATGCTCCCAGCGCATCGAACACCAAGGCAATACGCTGAACCCGGCGCATGTCCTGGTGCATGGCGATCCAGACATCCACGGAAAATTCCACCTGTCCGGGCAGTACGCGTATCAGTCCGTGACGTCGGGCCAGTTGGCTGGAACAGACGCCGATCCCCAACCCCGCGCGCAACGCCGCCAGTTGTGCGAGGTGATCATCGGTACGAATCAGCGTGCGCTGCGCCGTGCAGTCGAAGCCGCGCTCGCGCAGAAACTGCAGTTCCACCAGATTGCGGTCAGGCCCGATCAGCGGATAGTCATCCAACTGCGCAACGGTATCCGGCGCGCCCTGCTCCGCCAGGAGTTCAGGGGTGGCATACAGGCCGACTTGCAGATCACCGACCTTGCGCGTGACCACCGCCGCTTCGGTCGGCCGACGGATACGCACCGCCACATCGGCCTCCTGCCGGGCCAGCGCCTGCAGACGGTTCGACACACTGAGCTCGACAGCCAGTTGCGGGTAGGTCTGGCGTAGCGTGCGCAACATGGGCGGCAATACCTCGACCCCGAGCAGTTTGCTGCTGGTCAGGCGCACCGTGCCCCCCGGCAATTGCGCATCCGCCGACGCCGCTCGATTGAACGCGTTAGCCGCCATGGCCATGGCTTCGACATGGCTGATCAGGTCCTTGGCCATCTCCGTCGGCAGCAGACCCGCTGGTGAGCGGATAAACAGGCTGACGCCCACGCTCTGCTCCAACGCCTCGATCCGCCTACGCGCGGTGGCCTGCGCGATGCCCAGCAAACGGGCCGCCCCCGATAGACTGCCGGTGCGCAATACCGCCAGAAAGGCACGCTGGGTTTCCCACTGTAGCTGAGGCGCGTTCATACATTTCCTGTGAGCCGCTGGGCAATTTTGGCTAATTTTCTTTCGTGAGGCGCGGCCTCATGCTGGTCAAGCATATCCCACGGACACCCCGCTTCGTCCGCCACCTCTACCCTTGAAGGAGTTTTACCCATGCCACTCACTGGCCAATGCCGCTGTCGCGCCACGAGCTACACCCAGGCTGATCCTGCCGAACGGGCTGCCCACCTGGCCACAGGGCCAGACGCCAGTAGCGTTCACTAAAACATCAAGAGGAAAGGAGGTAGTGATGAGTCGCCTAGTATTCGCCTACGGCAGTTGTCGCTGTGGCCAGGTCGCTTTTGAACTGCGCGCCCCACCGATCATCACCACGGCCTGCCATTGCACCGGCTGCCAGAAAATGTCGGCCAGTGCGTTCTCCCTCAGTGCGCTAGTGCCGAACGAGCAGTTCGTGATCACCCAAGGCGAGCCGGTGATCGGCGGCTTGCACGGGACAACGCGACACTACTTCTGCCCTCATTGCCTGAGCTGGTTGTTTACCCGCCCAGCGGGCAACGAAGCGATCGTCGGTGTCCGCTCCAGTCTGCTGGATAACCCAGGACAATTCGCTCCGTTCATTGAAACCTGGACTCGTGAAAAGCTGCCTTGGGTCACCACCGGGGCCGTGCATGGCTTCGAGGCGTTCCCCGAATCACAGGACTTTATAACGCTGGCGCAGCAGTATGCGCAGCGGCATCAGGCATAAGGATTCAAGCAAGGCGCTGTTCAACCAGCAATACCAGCGCGATGAGCGACTGTCCGTGCTGCCCAATGTGCAGCGTCTCAGCTCAACTCTCGTGATGAAGCAAGTCATTCAGGATCGAGCCCTCGCGCTGTGATATCAGCGCCTGTCCGCTACACTTCTCGGCAAGACAAAACGCCCTTGAATCACACTCAAAAAGATTAACTAACACAACAAAAAACACCCAAAAAGATGATTTCACTTTAATAAAATAAACCTAAACTACACAAAGCCATTTCAATCACATGGATGTGTTGTTCATGCTCACAAAAACAACTTCAGCTTTCAGCGCCAAGTGGGCGGATACCAAGCTCAAGATCAGTCATGTGATTCTCTTTGTGGCGGCGGTCTGTATCTCATTGATCGGCATCAGCCTCTGGGGAATCTCCAACTCCCTGGGGTATCACCTGCATGAAAAAGAGATCGAGATGTCAAACCTCTCGAAGGCCTTGTCGTCCAGCATAGCCGCCACCCTCACCCAAGCCGACACCGCGATACTCGGTGTCCAGGAACGGATCAACATTGAAGGCACTGGGCCGGAGGAGCTGAAAAATCTGGAGATCATATTAAAAGCTCAACAAAAACGCCTACCACAAATCTATGGCTTTTCCATTTACGACGAACAAGGACGTTGGTTATTAAACTCAAACGATAGAAACCAATCCAACTTGAACAACTCGGACCGCGACTATTTCATCTACCATCGCGACCATGCCGGTTCCACTCCATTCCTGGGCCCTCCGATCCGCAGCCGCCTGACAAACGAATGGGTCATCACCCTATCGCGCAGGATCGATCATCCTGACGGCAGCTTTGCAGGCGTGGCAATAGCCACTGTCTATCTTAAATACTTCCTCAGCCTCTACGACAGCATCGACATGGGCAAGAATGGCATCATCAATCTCACCTCCTCGGCAGGGCAGATCATCGTGCGTCACCCCTTTCACGAAACTGAGGTGGGTACGGACATTTCAAGCGGGGAGGTATTCGCCTTATTGGCGCCGGGTGTCACCTCGGGCACCGCAACAATAAGGTCATTTATTGACAATATCGTAAGAATCATCAGTTTTCACCGCGTCGATGGCTATCCGCTTGTGGTCATCGCGGCTTTTGAAAGAGATGAAATATTGACGGACTGGCGCCGAGAGTCCTTTGCCAGTTTTATCATATCGTCCATATTGCTGCTTATTCTCGGCCTGCTGGGCTATCGTCTGATAAAAATCATGAGCCAGCAGATTCAAGCACAAAAAGAACTGCAATATTCCGAAAGAGCCTACATCGAGGCGAACAAGGCGCTCGGCCAACTGGCACTCGAAGATGGCTTGACCGGGCTCTCGAATCGCCGCAAGTTCGACCTGTTTATCGACTCGGAAATAAGTAAAGCCCAGCGCAAACCCGATGACCTCGCCCTCATCCTGATCGATATCGATCTGTTCAAGAAGTACAACGACCATTACGGCCACGTACAAGGCGATGAATGCCTGAAATCCGTGAGCACCCTGATCAAGAAAAATATCACTCGGGAACATGATCTTTCGGCCAGGTATGGCGGAGAGGAATTTGCCATCGTCCTCCCTGGTACCGATTATGTCGGCGCTTTTATCATCGCCGAGAAAATCCGGACAGACGTGGAGCGCAGTGCCATTCAACACTGTGAATCACCGGCCAAGGTCGTCACCATCAGCATTGGCATCAGTGCCTTGTCCGGATCAAAGGCCGACACCCCCGAGCAGTTGATCGATATCGCTGACAAAGCCCTGTACGTCGCAAAATCCAATGGCCGAAACCGGACGGTTATTTCCAACAATCTGTCCAGCGCCCTGGCCTGATGGGCTCCATCGGCGGCACGCTGCCAGCACTGCAGCTTGACTCAGCCCTGCCAGCCCAACCCCAAGGCCTTGTGCAACGAAGCAAAATCCTTCAGCAATTCACTGTCCCCGCTCACTCGATTCTGCTCGGCATCAAAGCGCGTGCGCTCGGCATTCAGCCAGTCCAGGGTGCTGGCGGTACCGGCGTCGTAGCGTTCTCGGGTCAAGCTCGCCGCGCGGGCCGATGAGGCTTCGATATCACGGAGCAGAACCACGTTTTCACGCTGGTGGCCGTAGCGCGCCAGGGCGGTATCCGCGTCGCGCAACGCGCCGAGGACCACGCCACGGTAATGGGCCCGGGCTTCGTCGACGCCGCCTTCGGCGCTGTCGACATCGGCTGCCACACGACCGAAGTCCAGGGCGTTCCAGGTCAGGCGCGGGACCAGCAGCCAGGTGGCGTTGTCCGTGCGCACCAGATGCGAAGGCGCCGCGGCACTGAAGCTGAGATCGCCCGTCAGGGATAACTTGGGAAACCAGTCGGCCTTTTTCTCGCCGACCTGCGCGGTGCTGGCGGCCAGTTGACGTTCGGCGGCACGAATGTCCGGGCGGGATTTGATCACCGCCGCCGGGTCGGCGATCGGCACACTGGCGGGGACGCTCGGCAACGCACCCGGTTGACCGAGCCGGCCGTCCAGTTCGCCCGGTTCCAGATCACAGAGCACCGCCAGTTGATCCAGCGACTCGATAATCTGCGCCTGCAACGGCAGGCGCTGCGCACGGGTGGTCTGCCATTGGGTGGTGACTTGTTCCAACTGCAATTGCGAAGCCACGCCACGGCTGCGGCGTTGCCGGGTCAGATCGACCACCTGGGCTTCCAGGCCCGCCGAGGCATCGACCAGGGCCAGGCGGGTTTGTTGGTCACGCAAACCGACATAGGCCTGCACGACTTCGGCAGCCAGTTGCACCTGGGCATCGGCCAGGCTCTCGGCCGAGGCATCGGCGCTGGCAGAAGCCGCCTCGATGGCGCGACGTGTACCGCCAAACATATCGACTTCCCAGCTGGCATCGAAGTCCGTCAGATACAGCGACAGCGGCCCGCGACCACCACTGCTCTGCTGCCCCGTCAGGCTGGAAAGGTCGGGAGAGCGCATACGAATCGCCGTGGCATTGGCACTCATCTTGGGCAGCTCGGCGGCCTGCCGGCCGTGCAGCCCGGCCCGCGCCTGGCGCAAGCGCGCCTGGGCCACGCGAATATCCGAGCTGTCGTTGAGGGCGGTTTCCACCAGGCTGTCGAGTTGTGCATCCCCCAGCTCACGCCACCAGTGGGCAACCGCCGGGGTGCTGACGGCAACCGGGTCCGCGTGGGCGAAACGTCCCGCGGCCACGGTTTTCTCGGCAACCGCGGGCGCGCCGTGGTAATCGGGGCCGACGGTGCAACCGGCGAGCAGGCCCACGATCAGGGCCGAAATCAGGGTTCTATCGATCATCGTGCAGGGCTCAGCGCAAGGGTCGGTTTCTTGAGTAAGAGGGCCAGGGGAATACACAGGGCCAAGGCAATACCCAGCAGGTAGAAACAATCGGTGAAGGTCATGACCGACGCCTGCAAGGCGATGTCGCGACTCAACTGGCCGACCGTCTGCAATTGCGCCAGGGCCTGGTCACCGCCCTGGCTCATGAAGGACGCCGTCTGCGCCGCCATATGGTCCTGGCCCAAGGTGCTGTTGGCCGTCAGCGATTCGCGAATCATCGCGTCGTGGTAGCTGCTGCGCCGATCGATCAGCACCCCGGTCAGGGCCAGCCCGATGGAGCCGCCGATATTGCGCGACATGTTGTAGAGCCCCGCCGCCTCGCCTTTTTCGTGGGGCAGGACAGCCGCCATGGTGATCTGGTTGAGCGGCATCATCGCCAGGATCTGGGCGAACCCGCGCACCAGCTGCGAGGCGTCGAAATCATGGCCAACACTATCGACCGTCAGGTTCAGGCTCATCATGCAACTGATCACGAACAGCACCAGTCCGGTGCCCACCAGCCAACGGCTGTCATAGCGCTGCATCAGCCGCGGCAGGATCGGCATCATCATGAACGCCGGTACGCCGGAGAGCAGCATGATTGCCCCGGATTGCTGGGCGTTGTAACCGGCAATACTGTTGAGAAACTGCGGCAGCAGGTAGGAAATCCCATAGATGGCCGCCCCCACCGTCGACACGATCAGAATCACGCTGGCGTAGCGCGGGTTACGCATCAGGCTGAGCTTGATGATGGGCTGGCGGGCCGTGAACTGGCCGATGGCGATCAGGATAAAACCCAGCAACATCAGCAGGCTCAGACCGACAATCAGCGAGGACTCGAACCAGTGTTCACGCTGGCCCTCTTCCAGGATCACCGTCAGCGAGCTCAAACCCAGGGCCAGGCCAAGGATGCCGATCCAGTCCGCCTTGATGAACTGTTGAAGGTCGGCTTTTTCCGGGCGGATGCCGGTCCAGAGCAAGGCGATCAGCGCCAGGCTGATGGGCAGGTTGAGAAAAAAGCACCAGCGCCAACTGGCGTTCTCGGTCAACCAGCCGCCCAGTACCGGCCCCATCAAGGGCCCGAGCAAAACGGTGAGGCCGAACATCGACATGCCGATTGCCATCTGGTGCCGGGGCAAGCGGGTGCCGATGATGGTCTGTGCCGTGGGGATCATCGCGCCACCGGCAAAGCCCTGGCCGACGCGCGCCAGGATCATGCCCGTGAGGCTGCTGGACATGCCGCAGAAAAACGAAAACAGCGTGAAGGCCATTGCCGTGCCCATCAGGAACCGGCGCAAGCCGAAGACCCGGGTCAGCCAGGCCGCCAGCGGGATCATGACGATCTCCGACATCAGGTAGCCGGTGGCGATCCAGGTGCCTTCCGTGCCCGAGGCGCCGATCTGCCCCTGGATCTGCGGCAAGGCCGAGTTGGTGATGGAGATGTCCAGCGTGGCCAGCAAGGCACCGAGGGAACCGGCCGCGACCGCGATCCAGTCGGTCACCGAGGCATTGGCCTCCCGCGGCGCGCCCTGCGTGGCCGCGACCGTCGCGGCGTTAGCCATGGTGGCGGGTGTCCACGTCGACGGTCACCGACAGGCCCGGCATCAGCACCGCGCGCGCCGACTCCGGCACATCCAGCTGGATACGCACGGGGACCCGTTGGACGATCTTGGTGAAGTTGCCGGTGGCGTTCTGCGCCGGCAACAGCGCGAACTGCGAACCGGTGCCGGGCGAGAGGCTGTCGATATGCCCGCTCAGATCTTCACTGCCCAACGCGTCAACGTGCACCGTGACCGCCTGGCCGGGTTGCATATGGTGAATCTGGGTTTCCTTGAAGTTGGCCGTCAGGTACAGCGCCTGCACCGGCACCACGGTCAGCAGGCGTGTACCGGGCTGGGTGAACTGGCCGACCCGCACACTGCGGTCGGCCACCCGGCCGGCCAGGGTGCTGATCACCGTGGTGTCGTCCAGGTCCAGCTGTGACTGCCGGGCACTGGCCTGGGCCACCGCCAGTTGCGCCTGGGCCTGCTGCAATTGCGCCTTGAGCGTGCCGATGCGGGTTTCGGCCGCGCGCAACGAGGCTTGATGCGCGGTCAGGCCGGTGCTGGCCTGGGCCAGTTGATTGTTGAGGTCGGCCAGATGCTCTTCCGTCTCGGCGCCGGAACGGGCCAGTGGCGCGTAGCGTTTGACCTGGGTCTGGGCGTGCCGCAGGTCGGCGTTGGCGCCGTCCAGTTGGGCGCGAACCTGGGCAATGCTGGCCCCCTGCTCCACCAGCTCGGCTTCGGCCCGGGCCACATCGGCCTGGTGCGAGATCACGGTGGCCTGAGCTTCGTCCAGCGCCGCCTGATACTTGCGCGGGTCCAGGCGCACCAGCGGCTGGCCGATACTCACGGTTTCGTTGTCACTGACCAGCACTTGCGCGACATACCCGCCGACCTTGGGCGCCACGGTCATGCTGTCGGCCTGCAGGTAAGCGTCATCGGTGCTTTCAATAAAACGTCCGCTGAACCACCAGTGCGTGCCCCAGCCGATCAGCGCCAGCAGCGCGACAACGCCGACCCCGATCAAGGCTCGTGGCGGCTTGTTGCGGCGCTCGGAAAGATTGCTGTCAGCCACGGGCTCAAGGCGACCGTGTTGACCGATAGGCTGATCGACGGACATGCCGCACTCCAAAATATTCCAGTTGGTAAAAAATGCGGCGATGGCGAATTTATGTCAAGTGATATAATTTGTCCGGGCATTCTTTTTCCAGGCTTACCCATGGCACGACATCGACCAGCAAATGAAGGCGGCTACCAGCGCGGGGAAGAAACGCGCCTGCGGATTATCGAAGCCGCCGTGGACCAGTTCGCCACCCATGGTTTCGAAAGCGCCTCGACGCGCCAGATCGCAGCCGCTGCCGGGGTCAATGCGCCGGCGCTGCAATACTATTTCGACAACAAGGAAGGGGTTTACCTGGCGTGCGTCGAGCACATCCTCGCGCAGATCTGGGTGCAATTGACGGACGTGGTTTCGGCTGCCGAAGAGGCGCTGGACGATCCCCACGCCGATGACCAGACATTGACCGAGCGCTACCTGGAAATTCTCGGCGTCTTCCTGTCGTTCATTCTCGAGACGCCGCAATCCGCCGACTGGCGTCGCTTCATGGCTTGCGAGCAAGCCGGCCTGGGCCCACCGTCCGCTGCGACGCTGATGGAACAGGGCCTCAATAAACGTCTGTCCCACGTCACCCGCAGCATCGTCGGGCGCCTGAGCGGACTGCCCGCCGATGACGAAATCACGATCATCCGGGCGATGGCGTTCAACAGCCAGGGCACATTGTTTCGCGTGAAGCGCGCGCCCATTTTGCGGGCCCTGGGCTGGGACACCATCGACCAGCAACGCATGGAGACCGTGCGCAACGTGATGCTGTCACAGAATCGCCTGACGCTGCTGGCGCTGGTCAACGAGCGCGATGCGGCAGGCGCGGAAACGGCGCAGTGATGCCTTTAACGAGCCTGTAGGCCAAACGCGGTTGCCAGGCTCTTCGCGCCTTTCGGCGTCAGATTCAGGGCCCTGGAGTCGAGATGGCGGTTCACCCAGCCGCGCTTGAGCAGCAGGTCCAGAAGGGCTGCGCCCAACGCACCGCCGATATGCGGTGAGCGCTCGCTCCAGTCCATGCAGGGATAGGCCAGGCGTCGGCGTTGGCGCGACACGGCCTCGATATCGATGCCCAGACGCACCAACGACGCGGCGCCCGTTTCCGTGAGGACATAGTCCTTGCCCTGCTCTTCGATCCAGCTCGCCTGCAACAAGGCGTCATGCAGTTTGACCGCGACTTCCCCGGCGATATGGTCATAACAGGTCCTGGCCTGCTTCAAGGCCGAAGGCGTGCTGGGCTGAAACGGCGTCATGCGGCGATCAGTCAGCGATAACAAGGCCTCCAGCGCATGCGCCACCTGGGGATTGGCCAATCGGTAATAGCGATGCCGACCCTGGACCAGCATCTCCACCAGCCCCTGCTCACGCAAACGTAAAAAATGGCCGCTGGCGGTGGACGCGCCGATATCGGCCACGGCGGCCAATTCCGTGGCCGTGCGCGCGTGCCCATCCAGCAGGCTGCAAAGCATCCGCGAGCGGGCCGGATCGGCAATCGCACCGGCCACCGCCGCCAGGGAAAGATCAGCCGCTTCGACATCCATAGTTCACTCCCTCGCGAAGTATCGCGGTTTTTTCATCATCATACTGATGCCAAACCACTTGAAGGGATTCACCCATGCAGCAATCGAATTTTTTTGGCCGAAAGGTCGTGGCGGCGACCTTTGTGATGGCCGTGTTCGGCTGGGGGATCGGCTTCTACGGTCCGCCGATCTTTCTCTACGCGGTGATTCAGCGAACCGGCTGGTCGCTGCCCTTGTGCTCGGCCGCCGTCACCCTGCACTTTCTCGCGGGCACCCTGGTGGTGGTGAACCTGCCCGCCTTGTACAAGCGCCTGGGCCTGCCCCGCACCACTGTGCTCGGATCGATCCTGCTCGGCATCGGCGTTTATGGATGGTCGGTAGCCGATCAACCCTACCAATTGTTCCTGGCCGCACTGCTCAGTGGATTGGGCTGGGTGACCATGGGCGCCGCCGCCGTCAACGCGCTGATCGCCCCATGGTTTGTCGTCAAGCGTCCGGCCGCCCTGGCGATGGCCTATAACGGTGCCAGTATCGGCGGGGTGATCTTTTCATCCGCGTGGGTGTTCCTGATCGACCGGATCGGCTTCACCCAGGCCGCGCTAGGGGTTGGCCTGGTGTCGATAACGACGATTGCCGTGCTGTCGATCAAGGTCTTCAAGGTTCGGCCTGAAGACCTCGGGCAATATGCCGATGGGGCGGATCAGCCACCTGAGCAGCCGACCGTCTCCCCGGGTAGCAAGGCAACCTCGCTATGGTGCAATCGTCGATTCGTGACATTGGCGGCCGCCATGTCCCTGGGATTGTTCGCCCAGATCGGGCTGATTACCCACTTGTTCCTGCTGTTGGTCGATCACGTCACAGAGGCAAAGGCCGGCCTGGCAACGGCAAGCGCCATCGCCGGCCGGTTTCTGGTCGGTTGGCTGATGCCACCCAATGCCAACCGGCGCACCGTTGCCTGCCTGAGTTATGGAGTCCAGTTGCTCGGCTGCCTGGTCATGACCGGATTAGGCAGCTTCCCCGATCTGCTGTGGCTGGGGGTCAGCCTCTTTGGCGCGGGGATCGGCAACGCCACCTCCTTGCCGCCGCTGATTGCCCAAGCGGAGTTCCCACGTCAGCAAACACAGCGCGTGGTGACGCTGATCGTCGCCACCGCCCAGGGCTGCTATGCCTTTGCGCCGGCGCTCTTTGGTGCACTGAAGTCGCTGGGCGGGCCCCATGGCGAACTGCTGCTGTTGGGGCTGGCGGCCGGAGTCCAGGGGCTGGCGATATTGGCTCTGGTGGTGGGTAACCGACATTCGGCTCAAAAAATTCCGGAATTCAGCCGGCCCTCACGCTGACGGCGGCTTTGACCGGGTCTACTTGCTGCAAGCCGCCGAAGTGTTGAGCGCCATGGCCGTTGTCGTCCTCTTCATGGCGGTTACCGCTCGCCGGTTTCATCAAGAAAGAAACCACGCTGTGCTAGTTTTTCCACCACTTACCAGCAGCACTGGTTTCACCTATCAAACGTTGAGATAGAGCATGTCACGAGTTTTTCCCGGTACAGCAGCTTGGGTCTTTGGCATCAGCGCAACATTGCTCAGTACCTTCTCGAGCGCCGCCTCGACAGTCGCCGCCTCACCTCAGATCATGAACCTCTGCCAGCCCGCCGCCACCAGCCCATCCGCCAAGCATCTGCTGGCTGCCGCACAAGGGCATCTCGGCGATGGCACCCACGCCCAGCCCCATCTGCATACGGAAGGTACCCTGCCGAACCAGGGCATCCGTGAGCAGAGCATCGCGGCGGAAAAGGATTGGCCGGTATTGCGCCAAGCCGCCCTGGCCTGGCGCCTGAGCGCCGATCCGCGCTATCTGCAACAGGTCGACGAGGGACTTGCCGCCTGGACCCGCACCTATCAGCCGGACTTCAATCCGATTGACGAGACCAATCTCGATCAACTGATCGATACCTATACCCTCACCGCCAACGCACTCAGCCCGCAAACGCGGGCCGCCAGCCAGGCCTTCCTGCGCGAACTCGGAAACGGCTACATCGCGCAAATCCGGCAGTTCCACGGTTCGAAGGGCGGTAAGGAGATCAACAACTGGCAGAGCCATCGCGTCAAGCTGGTGACAATGGCCGCCGCCGCACTGGCTGATCATGCCATGCTCGAACAGGCCTTCCAACTGTTCCAGCAACAGGTGGCGGACAATCTCCTGCCGGATGGTTCGGTGTTCGACTTCAGGGAGCGCGATGCACTGCACTACGTCGTCTATGACCTGGAGCCGCTGGTTCAGGCGGCCCTGGCGGCCAAGCCCTACGGTGGCAACTGGCTGACTTACACCGCCCCCACCGGTTCCTCCCTGGTCCGTTCGCTCGATTGGCTGGTGCCCTATGCCAACGGTCAACGCAGCCATCAGGAGTTCGTGCATACCCGCGTGAAGTTTGACCGCGACCGTGCCAACGTCGGAGAGACCGGGTACAGCGGCACCTGGGAGCCGAAAAGCAGCAACAAACTCTACTGGCTCGCCGCGCAACTGGATGCCCGTTACTTGCCCCTGGCCCGGCAACTGTCACCAAACCCTCAGGACTGGATCGGGGCCTGTTACCTGAAATAGGCACGGGTAATATTTTCTTCAAGGAAAGAGAGGAACTCAGCCTCCAACGCTGGGGGACGCCTGCTCAAGCAGCCAGTCACGGAACGCCTGGATCTTTGCCAACCCCTCCATCTCGGGTCGATAGACAATGTAGTAGGCAAACACCAATGGATGACTGGCTTCGCCAAAGGGGCGGATCAACCGCCCCGCCGCCAGGTCATCGCGTAACATCACGCTACGCCCCAGGGCCAGGCCCTGGCCATCGATGGCCGCTTGCAGCACGGCCGCCGAGTTGTTGATGCGCAGCCCGTGTTCCGCCTGGATATCGCCGTATCCCGAAACATCGAGCCAGGTCCGCCACGTCGGGTAGACCGGATCGCCGGCCATCGACAAATCATGGATCAGTGTCGCCTCGGCCAGGCGCTTGCCCGGTAATCGCCCGGCCTTGAGCAATGGATAGCTGGGCGCGCACACCGGGTACATTTCCTCGTCCATCAATTTGATTGCGGTCAAACCAGGCCAACGTCCCGCGCCATAACGCACGCCGATATCCATGCCTTCGGCAATGAAGTCCACGGGCCTGAGATTGGTGTCCAACAGCACATCGGTCTGCGGATAGGCCAGTTGGAAACGCTCGATCCGTGGCAACAGCCACTTGGCGGCAAAGGCCGGGCTCACCGTTACGGTCAGCCCGGTGCTGAGCCCCCCCTCCTTCAAGCGCGCCAGCCCAACGCTCAGGCGCTCAAAGCCGTCACGAATATCCGGCAGCGCCTTGCGCGCGACATCGGTCAGCACCAGCCGCGTCGAACCACTCGAAGCACGATTGAACAGGGCAATCCCCAGCCACGCCTCCAGCGTGCGCACCTGCTGGCCCACGGCCGCGGAGGTGACATGAAGCTCTGCGGCCGCGGCCGAAAAGCTCTGGTGCCGGGCAGCCGCTTCGAATGCGCGAAGCGCGTTGAGATAGGTTGGCGTGGTCATCTGCTAAAGATTTTCTTTAATAAATGAAAAAAACTTCTGATTTGTTAGCCCTGCTGGCAAGGCGAAGAATAGCACCCAAGCCGAAGCACTACAGCAATTAAGACCCAAGCGTAGAACGGTTCAGGTTATTTCATCCACCCAGCACAGGGCAAAAACATGAAAAGATTTTCTTCCAAGGTCGCCATCGTCACCGGCGGCGGTTCAGGCATCGGCAAGGAAGTGGCGCAACGCCTGGTGGCCGAAGGCGCCAGCGTGGTGATCAGCGGCCGTGACGCGGCGAAACTGGAAAAAGCCGCCGTGCAGATCGACCCCACCGGCAAACAGGTACGTTTCCTCGCGGCCGATATCGCCAAGCCCGCCACGGCCCAGGCCCTGGTCGAGCTGGCCAGCGCCGAGTTCGGCGGCGTGGATATTCTGATCAATAACGCGGGTGTGTTTAACCCCAAACCTTTCCTCGAGCTGGACGAGCAGGAATACGACGGCTTCGTCGATATCATCCTCAAGGGCAAATTCTTCATGGCCCAGGCGGCCGCCAAAGCCATGCAGCAACGCGGCGGCGGCGCCATCGTGCAGACCGGTTCCCTGTGGGCCCTGCAAGCCATTGGCGCGACGCCGTCGGCGGCCTACTCGGCAGCCAATGCCGGCGTCCATGCCCTGACCCGCAACCTGGCCATCGAGCTGGCGTCGTCGAATATCCGCATCAACACCGTCGCCCCCGCCGTGGTCGAAACGCCGGTGTACAACACCTTCATGGACAGCGAACAAGTCAAGGCCGTGTTACCGACCTTCAACGCCTTCCACCCGCTGGGGCGCAACGGTCAGCCTGGCGATGTGGCCGAGGCCATCCTGTTCATGGCTTCGGAACAGGCGTCGTGGATTACCGGCACCGTATTGCCCGTCGATGGCGGCGTCACCGCCGGCCGTATCTGATCAAGGGAGACAGACGGCCGGGCGCGACGTTATGTCCGTTAGGCGATATTCATGGACTTATTGGCGTTAGTCGGCAATCCGTAGACAGGCTAAAGTCCCTCTACTGTTTCTGGCTTCTGGATGACCCGCCTGATGACTCGCCCTCGTTTCCTGCCCGATAACTTCACCCTGACCCTGGTCAGCGTGGTGCTTCTCGCCAGCTTCCTGCCCGCCGGCGGCCAGGTCGCCGTCGGTTTCAGCTGGTTGACCAATATCGCCATTGCCCTGCTGTTCTTCCTGCATGGCGCCAAACTGTCGCGCGAGTCGATCATCGCCGGCGCCGGCCACTGGCGCCTGCACCTGCTGGTGTTCAGCCTGACCTTTGTCCTGTTCCCACTGCTGGGCGTCGCGCTCAAGCCGCTGCTGTCGCCGCTGATCGGCGACAAGCTGTATATGGGCATGCTCTACCTCTGCGCCCTGCCGGCCACGGTGCAGTCGGCGATTGCCTTCACCTCCCTGGCCCGGGGCAATGTGCCGGCGGCGATTTGCAGTGCGGCGGCATCAAGCCTGTTCGGCATCTTCCTCACCCCGTTGCTGGTGACCTTGCTGCTGGACGTGCACGGCAGCGGTGGCTCGACCCTCGATGCGATCCTGAAAATCAGCGTGCAACTGCTGTTGCCGTTCATTGCCGGGCAGATCGCCCGACGCTGGATCGGTGCCTGGGTGGGACGTAACAAGGCCTGGCTGAAGTTCGTTGACCAGGGCTCGATCCTGCTGGTGGTCTACAGCGCCTTCAGCGAAGCGGTGAACGAAGGCATCTGGCATCAGATCCCGCTCTGGGACCTGGCCGGCCTGGTGGTGGTCTGCGGCGTGATACTCGGGCTGGTGCTGCTGGCGTCCACCGTGCTGGGCAAGGCCTTTGGCTTCGACCAGGAAGACCGCATCACCATCCTCTTCTGCGGCTCGAAGAAAAGCCTGGCCACCGGCGTGCCGATGGCCCAGGTGCTGTTCGCCGGCAGCACCATCGGCGTATTGATCCTGCCGCTGATGCTGTTCCATCAGATTCAGCTGATGGTCTGTGCGGTGCTGGCGCAGCGTTATGCCAAACGGCAGGAGTCGGTGGCTGAATTGATGGGCCAGGTCGATCCGTGATGGTTTTGCCGGCTTTCACGAGCCGGCGGCCTAGCCAATGCCAGGCGCTTGCAGGTTTCGACCAGCAAGAGTAGGTTCAACCCACCTTGAAATTGCCTTGTTGATCCGCTTGCTGGCGTACGTATGGATACGATGCTCTCCCTTGGTCAAACGACAATTGCGACTTGCTCCGGGTGCAAGCCTGAGCCAGGCTGGCACGGGCTGTGCCAATGCTAGTCATCCGCAATACTCAGAGACTCGCGTTCCTCGATACCTTTGTTTCTTGGACGACGGCTTACCTTCGTTTGAATCCATCCGCCCAGCAACTCGCCATACAGTCCGTCAGTGGCGGCGAATGCGACGAGGCCGCTTTGCGACAGTTTGTCGAGACGACATGCGAACGAGGCCTCGCTGCGGGTATTGAAGAGACCCGGCTGCTGCTTCGCCTGATCCTGATCGCCGCCGCGGCCGAACCTGCCTTCCTGGACGGAGCACAAGCGGCCCGTATTCTGAACGACCGCTCCCGAGATGCGAACCGTCGCCTGGATGAACTGGCCATGTACGCTGGCGGGAAGCGCTGATGCCTTATCCACCGCGCATTGACGACGCCACCCTGTTCCCGGCCGCCCCGGCTGCGGTGATCGTGGCGGCCTGCCAACTCGCGCAGGAGACGTGCTCGATCGCCACATTGACGCTCCAGGGTCACCCCTCCGCCAACACCAGCTTCGATGCGCCGGCCGGCGCGCCGCTGGCCCCCGCGGCAGCCGGGCGATATGTCATGGCTCCGGTGGTGGAGGCGTTCCCCATCGCCTGGACCCTGACCGGACACGACCGTATCCGCGGCCTGCGGCTGGAGCTCTATCGACGTGGCGACCCGGCCCCGTTCTGGTGGAAGAACCTCGACTACGGTGCCGCTGGAAGCGCGGCCGCCGGTTCCACGCCGTTCGACGGAGACCTGCACAACAACGTACACCTGGCGAGCATCCCGCCCTCGACAGTGAACGTCGGCGCAGCACTGGCGGGGAATTTCCCTCTTGAAGTACTCACTGCGGAACATGCGCCCTATAAGCTGCTGTTACGCATTCAAGAAGTTCAGCCACCCACCCGGGTCACCTGCGCGGCGAGGTGGATCTATCTGGATGTGATGATCCACGATATCGAGCTTCATCTCGAGGATGTGACGTGGATCCCACCAGCCGGCCCGACGTACCCGGACCTGCGCTATCGCCAGCTCACCGCGCAGACCCGCACCGCGCTGGCCGCGCAACTGGCCGCCGGCGACCTGGGCGTGGCGGCACCGGTCGCCGCAAACGTGCCACTGGCGATGAACGTCTTTTCGAGGTCGGCGGAGGACTTTTACTCAAACTCGGTGTTCGCCGGGCAGAAGCTGCTCTTTCGGGACGGACCGACACTCCCGCTGCGGGCGACGGTGCGTATCCGCAGATCGGACGGGACACCGGCGGCGGCACAAGCCGGCGCGAGCGCATTGGGCGGGTTGGCGTTGCAATGGGATTGGGAAAGCGGTGTTCGGCCTGCTCACCCGAACCCCACGGCACAAGCCTTCATCGCCGAGGCCCTTGACTACAAACCCACGGAGTGGCCCGGCGCACGCGCCAACTGCCACGTTGACCACGGCGGCAAGCGCGGCGTGAACGCCCATGGCGTGCAGCCACACTTCCTGGCACTGCCCGCAACCGCGCTGGTCGCGCCAGCGGATGCGATCGCCAACGTCGCTAACCGGCCCTGGGCCGTGTCGTCCCGGCCGATCGCCGACTCGGCCGACCAGAACGGCGGCAAAGCCGGCGTCCTGTTCCTGCCCTCGCGCATCGCGGGAGATACCTATCGATTACGCGTCTACCTGGGCTATCCGGCGCTCGGCGCCTTCGACGTGGCCGCGGACGGCGCGCTACAGGCCGCGGCGGACAACTCGGTAAGCGTGAGGAGCGCTACGACCTTGACCGTTCGCCATCGCGTCGATGTCGCCCATCAGTGGCGAAAGAACGTCAATGTGAATGACGCGGGGCTCAATTGGGTGCAGGTTCGGGCCTATCTGGCGGCGGCCTGCGTCGATCTCGAGGGGCCCGCCATGACGGAGAATATTGCCGCGCTTAGCTATCAGAATGCCGCCGCCACGCATTTTGCCACCCTGGACACGGCACAGCAGTTGGCCGTTGACCTCCCCGCGAACCAGCACAACGGCAATTACGCCATCACTTTCGTCAACTACGCGGCGTTCTGCACGGCGGTCAGAACCCGCGGCAATGCGCTACACGCACAATTTGCCGCAGCCGTGTTCCCCACCGACGGCGCCTTCAGAGGCGCGCAAATGGCCGCCCTTGGGCTCAATGCACTGAACCGACCCACCGGCTACCACGTGACGGACCTGATCCTGCCAACCCGGGCCGATCTGGCACGATCCCCCAATCAACGCCGGGACATCCTGCTTGGAGAGCTCGGGATAACCAACGAGGAGACCTACAAAAACAAATGCAAATCCTGGGGTGCCGAAATCATCGCCGCCCTGTGCGGCTTGCACGCACGAACCAGCAGCCCCGATGAATTCGGAATTCATCTCTACCACTTCGATTTTGCCGATCAGTGGTTCCAGCAAAATATGGCGGCAGAGGCTGCTACGACAATCTCCAATTTTCCACTCTGCCCGGATTGCGGGGCGGCCACCGATACGGTGGTGCCCGCGCAAGGTAATCGCAATTGCAACTGTGGGCTAAGGCTCGATCAGAGCGCGCTGGTCACCTGCTACGCGCCCTTTATCTATATGAACGGCGTTATAGATGGCTGGGCGCTCGCGAATCTGACGCGCAAGGAGCGCGTTAAAATCAGGGCTGGTCGACTGTTCGGGACCAGCGCGGCACTGTCCATCGCCCACGAGATCGGTCATCACCTGGGCATGCCGCACGCAGGCCCCCACGCCCACCTGGGACCGATCCCGGTGATGACAACGGGCGGTATCTATCCGCCTTTTCACGACGCAGCCGATAACGCCTGCATCATGAGCTACAACTTTACCGAAGCCCCGCAGCTTCATTTTTGCGGCCTGTGCAGCCTGCGCCTGGCGGGGTGGAGCATGGGGATGTCCAACGTCGCCACCCAGCCCACCGATTTTGTTCAAGATCAGTCGACGTCGCCACTGTCGAACCGTGCGGCATTCAATCCAGCACGGGCTCCGGCGCCCGGCGCCGTCTGGCAGACACCTGATCCGGCCCAGTGCCCAACATGCCAACGAGCGCTGGGGGGCCTGCGTCCGGCCCATCATTGCCGCCTCTGTGGCAATGTCTTTTGCGGGGATCACTCAAGCCATACGCGCCCCGTGCGCAATCCACTCAAGGCCGATCCTGTTTCGGTCGAACGGGTATGCAACAACTGCGACGCCCCGCCCTACCCGCTTGCTCCCGATCCGAGCGCGCGCTGGGAGCCCGACGACAAGGCCTGGGACTGCGCTCACCCTGGATGCGGCGTGGTGTTCTCCACCACGAACCGCAAGCATCACTGCCGAGCCTGCGGAAAAATCTACTGCAATACGCATTCCCACGGCAGGGCGCAGGTGCGCAATGCCTTGTCGGCAGACGGCCCGACTTCCCAACAAAGAGTCTGCGACGCGTGCAATGCGCTCTACGGATAAGCGGGAACCGTCACTACCGACCCGATCTGCCGACACGTCGCGCCCAAGGGAAAAAAGTTGTCCCGAGAGAGGACCTGATCAGTTTTCTGGCTCAGTCACTTCAACAGGCTCGGAAGTGATCGGTAACTTCGGCTGATTGGTCACACCGAACGGAATATGCACGGAAGGCACGACCGCGCTGGCCGACTTCAGGTGCCCCGACTGGTCGTCGAAGAAGATGTGCGGTTTCAGCACCGCCAGCACCCGACCTTTCTCGATGCCGCCGAGGAAAAAAGCGTCGTTGGCCATGACGCCCCAACTCTTCAGCGTATTCAGCGCCCGTTCGTGGGACGGCGCACTGCGGGCGGTCACGATGGAAACCCGCAGACGGTTCTTGTACTCGGCGTTCTGCGCCTTGTATTTCTCTTCCTCCGACTGGATCTTCGCAATACGCACAAAGAACTCCTTGAGAGGTCCCGGGTTGTGGGGTTGCGCGACATTCTTCACTTCATGGGCGTGAAAACCCACCAACCCGGACGCCTGCATCACCGACTCGGACTCATCCCCCGCGAGGACGCCATCAAAGTCGAAGGCGATCCTGAGGGTATCGTCATCCTCGTCATCATCGGATTTCGAGTCCATCACCTGACCCGCCGGATACCCGGCCTTGATGGCGGCATCCACATCGGTCTTGTCGGCCGAAAGAAAGAGCGCAATATTCAAGGCCGGGATGTACTCGTAAGGCGACTTGCCCTGCATGAAGATCGCCCGCGTCATGCCCAGCCCATAGTGATCGATGGTTCTCATCACCCGCAGCCCCGTGTCCGGATCGTTCTTGGACAACAGCACCACTTCCACCAGGGGGTCTTCCGGATCGGCGCTCAGATCATTCAGAGAGAGCAGGCGCTTGATAAAAGGAAAGGCGATACCCTTGGGCAGCGGCTCGTCCAGCTTGCGCTCCTGGAATTTCCGATACTCCTCCTCCCCCTGACTCTTGAAGACCGCATCCGAAGCACTGAGGTCAAACACAGCGCTCGATGCCACGCCAATCACCAAGCGATTATCCAGCTCATAGGGCATAACCAATCTCCATCGTCATGGCGACATACTATCAGTAACCGTCAGTCGATGGCCGTGACCAGCCTGCCCCCCAGCACCTAGGAAAAGAATCGATTCTCCGGGCGTGGTAATCCGAGATTTTCCCGCAGGGTCGTCCCCTCATATTCGCGCCGGAAAATGCCCCGTGCCTGCAACTCGGGAACCACCTTGTCGACAAAATCATCCAGTCCGCCCGGCAACCAGGAAAACATGATGTTGAAGCCGTCACTGCCCTCGGTCTCCAGCCATTGCTGCATCTCATCGGCAATGCTCCGGGCCGTCCCCACGAACGACAAACCGGCATAACCGCCGAGGCGCTGGGCCAATTGACGGACCGTCAGTTGCTCGCGATCAGCCAGGGCCAGCACCCGTTCGCGGGAGCTCTGGCTGCCATTGGTTTCGGGGATTGGCGGGAGAAACCCGTCCGGATCGAACTTCGTGGCATCGACCCCAAGAGCCACCGACAGCGAGGCCATCGCACTCTGCTCATGCACCAGGCTGTCGAGGTGCGCGCGGATTCGTCGGGCCTCCTCTTGCGTATCGCCCACCACCACAAAGGCCCCGGGCAGAATCTTCAGGTGTTCCGGGTGGCGACCGATCAGATGCATGCGGCGCTTGATGTCGGCATAAAACCCACGACCCTCCTCCAGGGTGCCGGGCGCGACGAAAATCACCTCGGCCGTTTCGGCCGCCAGTTGGCGTCCCGGCTCGGATGAGCCGGCCTGGACAATAACCGGCCACCCCTGCACGGGACGGGCGATATGCAAGGGTCCGCGCACGCTCAGATAACGGCCTTTGTGGTCCAGGGTGTGCAATTTGTCCGGATCGAAGTACACGCCACTGTCGGCATCGCGCACAAAGGCATCATCCGCCCAACTGTCCCACAACCCGGTCACCACATCGTAGAACTCCCGTGCCCGGGCGTAACGCTCATCATGGGAAAAGGCCTGCTCCAGGCCAAAGTTCAGGGCCGCATCGGGGTTGGCGGTGGTGACGATATTCCAGCCGGCGCGACCGTTGCTCAAATGATCGAGGGAAGCGAACCGACGGGCGATATGAAACGGCTCGTCATAGGTGGTCGATGCGGTCGCCACCAGGCCGATATGTTCGGTGGCCTGGCTGAGGGCGGACAACAATGTGAAGGGTTCGAACGAAGTGGCGGTATGACTGCGCTTCAAGGCCTCGATGGGCATGTTCAGCAAGGCCAGGTGATCGGCCATGAAAAACGCATCGAACCGGGCGCGCTCCAGGCTTTGGGCGAAACGCTTGAGGTGGGTGAAGTTGAAGTTGGCGTCGGGATAGGCGCCAGGATAACGCCAAGCGCCAGTGTGGATGCTGACCGGACGCATGAAGGCGCCTAGTTTGAGTTGGCGTCGTGCACTCATGAAGAACTCCATCGTCAAAGAAGATTCCCGAGCATCGACCGGACGAGCTTTTCCTGTCCAATAATCAAACGTGCTGGCTTATGCCATTGCGCTGCGGCCTTAAGCCGATTTAATGCGAAATGATCCCATGGTCAATCGCGTATTTGACCAGGGCCGCGGGCTTGTCGATGTTGAGCTTGCGGCGGATGCTCAAACGATGGGTCTCCACCGTGCGCACGCTGATATCCAGTTCTCGGGCCATTTCCTTGTTGTTCATGCCCTCGACCATCTTGCGCAGCACCTGGCTCTCGCGCGGTGTCAGCTCGTTATCGGCGGGCTTGTCGGCGATCAGCCGCTGGGCGATGGCGGCACTGTAGAAGGTCCCGCCGCTGGCGATGGCTTCAATGGCCGCGATGATTTCCCGTGAAGGGGAATTCTTCAGCACATAACCGCTGGCCCCGGAACGCACGGACTCACTGACATACTCCGTGTTGTCATACATGCTCAGGACCAGGATCCTCAACAAGGGGTAGGTTTTGCTCAACACCCGGGTCAGCTCGAGTCCGTTCATGTCCTTCAGGCCGATATCCACCAGCAGCAGGTCCGGCTGGCAGCGCCGCACCATCTCCAGCGCTTCGGCGCCACTCTCGGCTTCGCCCACCACTTCCAGGGCGGGCATGATCGCCAGCAAGGCCTTGATCCCATCCCGGACCAGGGAGTGATCGTCGACCAGGGCGACGCGGATTGGGTAAACCAGGCTCATCAGGGGCGCTCGCTCTTGTTGTGGGCTGAATCAGTACTTTGTAGCGGGCATCTTAAGCGGCAGCAGCACATCCAGCACACTTCTTCCCGGCATCGACGCCAGCTCCAGGCGCCCGCCAAAATGCTCGACCCGTTCACGGATATTACGCAAGCCGATGCCGGCGTGACGCCGCTCGACCTGGGCGACGTTAAAACCGATACCGTCGTCGATCACCGTCAGCCTGATGGACTCGGCGGACCCGTGCAGGGTAATCGAAACGTTGTGCGCCTGGGCATGGCGTTCGATATTGGTCAGGCCTTCCTGCACGATACGAAACAACGAGACCGGCAGCCCATCGGCCAGTTGGCAATCGAATTCATTGTTGTCGTAGGTCACCAGCAACCCGCTGCGCTGCTCGAACTCGGCGGCGAGCTGACCGATCGCCGCCGCCAGGCCCAGGGTATCGAGCAACGACGAGCGCAGGTCATGGGAAAGACTGCGCACCTCGCCAATCGCCTCCCCCAGGCGCTCGACGGCCTCTCGCAAAATACCCAGGCCCCGGTCCTGCCCTTTCTCCAGCACATGACTGGCCAGCTCGAACTGAAACTTGATGGACACCAGGACCTGGCTGATACCGTCGTGCAGCTCACGGGAAACCCGCGAACGCTCTTCCTCCTGCAAACTGACGATGCGCTGGGTCAGACGCTGAAGCTTCTTGTCCGCCAGGCGATGCTCGCTGACGTTCAGGGTCATGCCGCTGGCGAAGACCAACAGCACCGCCACCAGGGCGACCGCGGCAATCGCCAGCATGGTCTTGCGGATGCCCTGGGCCACCTCGTCACGAGCCTGCAGGGTGGCGCGCTCGACATCCTCAAGGTAAATACCGGTCCCGAGCATCCAGCCCCAATTATCCAGCATCACCACATAGGCGAGCTTGTCGGTCACCTGCCCTGTCGAGGGTTTGTTCCAGGCATAGCGTTGAAAGCCCTCCCCGGATTCGGCACTTTTCAGCAATGCCTGGATCACCGGCAGGCCGTGGGGGTCCTTCATATCCCAGAGGTACTGGCCCACCAGCTCCGACTGCCGCGAGTGCATCAGGCTGCGGCCCTGGCGGTCGTAGACGAAAAAGTAGCCATTGATCCCGAAGCTCAATTTGCGCAGTTCTTCCAGCACCTGCTGCTGGGCATGGGCGTCACCCTTGCCGTCGTCATAGAGCGGCGCGATCAGGCTTTGCGCCATGGCGACGTAGTTTTTCAGCTCCGCACGCTTGCTCGCCAGAATGCTGTCTTCGATCAGCTGCGCCTGCTGATCGCCCAGTTGGCGGTTCAGGGAGATCACCAGCGCGCAGATGACCGCGATAGCCAGGACCAGGGGCAGGATCCCCAGGGCAACGATTTTATGCTTGAGCTGCATGACGAATTCCAGGGACTCTCAGTAGAACTACGTAGAGGCTGCGTACGTAGTCGTGCGGATACTTTTGTTGACCGCATCCACGGATATTGGGCCAGCTCCGCACCGCGGACACAATTATAAAAATTACCGCCGCAGTCTACCGACTGTTGGCAGGAGACACGCAATGAACCGTCTGGCTAAACACCTTGTCTGGTTTGCCGTGGCTGTCCTGGGAGCGTTTGCGCTGAGTGTCGTGGCCCTGCGCCGCGGCGAAGCCATCAACGCCCTCTGGATCGTAGTCGCCGCAGTCGCTATCTACCTCGTCGCATACCGCTACTACAGCCTGTTTATCGCCAACAAGGTGATGCAGCTCGACCCCAGTCGCGCCACCCCCGCCGTCCTCAACAATGATGGCCTGGACTATGTGCCGACCAACAAACACATTCTTTTCGGTCACCACTTCGCCGCCATTGCCGGCGCGGGGCCGTTGGTCGGTCCGGTATTGGCGGCACAGATGGGCTACCTGCCCGGTACGCTCTGGCTGATCGCCGGCGTGGTGCTGGCCGGTGCCGTGCAGGACTTCATGGTCCTGTTCATGTCCACCCGCCGCAACGGTCGCTCCCTGGGCGATATGGTCCGTGAGGAAATGGGCCGT